>SLIA01000309.1 GCA_007135935.1 Wenzhouxiangella sp. | reverse complement strand
GCCGCCGATCCGAGGCGGCGGGTCTTCGTCTGCACGGATTTATTCCCCGGCTTCCTCAGGGAGGGGTTCGACGGCTTCGTCTTCAAGTCGCAACAAACGCACGCACTCTTCGCTGAGCTCCCTGCCCGCCAGCTGCTGGGCCCGGCAAGCCGTAATGGCGCGCTCCTCGGCGGCCTCGGCCAGGCGCTCCTGCTGCTCCTGTTCGAGCATGGCCTGGCGCGTTTCAGTTTCATTGATCGCCTCGATATAGCCCCGCCATTCACTGGCCTGAGCCCGGGTTCTCGGGAACTGCTCGGCGCGCGCAAAGGCTTCCTCGGCGACGGCACGCTGGTCTCGATCCCCTGGACCCGCCTGGTCGAAGCGGGCATTGCCCAGCAACAACCAGGTATCGGCCGTGCGATCATCGTCCATGCCGCCGGTTTCGAGGGCATTGGCGAAGGCCTCCTCGGCGTCTTCGTGACGCTCCTCGGCCATCAAGGCCTGGCCAAGGCGGTAGTACAGGGTGCCGGTTTCCGAAAGCCCAGCGGCCTCACGCAAGACAGGAATCGCCCTGCGGTGTTCCCGTGCCTGGCTCCAGAGCTGGGAAAGCATCTCGAGGTGTTCGACATTGCGCTCTACACGTCCGGCCTCCATCTCCCGGACCAGCAGCTCGGCGCCCCGGTGCGGGTTGTTGTAGGTGGAGTAATACTGCACGAGCAGAACGATATCGTTCTCGTCTTCGATCAGGCCGTTGAGATACGCCGCTTCCAATGTGGAAAAGGACTTTTCCTGCTCGTCCTGCTCTTGGTAAAGCGAGGCCAGCTGGCGCCAATAGGAAAGCTCATCGGGCCACAGCGCAATCATCTCTGCCATGAGCTCCGTGCGCTCGGGCACCATCTCGAGATTGCTCAGAAGAGCGTTCTTCAGGTCATAGTAGCGCCTTTCAGGTTCAGGCGAGACCGCAATGGCATTATCGATCGGCTCGAGTGCCTCCCGATAGTTTTCCAGGTGATAGTTGGCTGCAGCGAGCATGAAATAGGTTTGATGCTCGATCGTGACGTCTTCCTGACGCATCCACTCGTCGAAAAACTCGAGCGATTCCTCGTAGCGCTCGGTAACGAAGTAGAGCTGAGCGAGATTGAAACGCAACTGGTTCTGGGTTTCGGCGGGCAGAACGTTCAACCTCAAAGCCCGCTGAAAATCGTCCAGCGCCTCATTGACGTTCTCCAGGCTGATATGGGCCGAACCCCGGACCTGAAGCACCGTGGCGCGATCAAAGTCCTTCATGTGTTCGCCACGGCGTTCCTTCAAGCGATTCAGGAGACGCAAAGCTTCGTCGTAATCGCCCTCTTCTTCCATGATTTCGTAAGCTTCGAGCAGGTCTTGCGCGACACGAGGATCGAGCGTCTCGGATTGACCACCGAAAGCCAGCGAAGCGTGCAGAAGCAGAATGGCAACAGTAGTGCAAAGAGTCAGCAACCGTGCCGGTGCGGTAGAAAGCAGGTTCACCCTATTCCTCCAATGAGAAGTCAATCGCAGTGCGAACGCCGAAGCGTGGCTGTTGTACGCCATCCACGACGCGCGGGTTGTAACGCCAGCGCTGTACGGCGCGGATGGCGGCGCGATTGAAGCACGGGTTGGTGGTGTCGATCACCGAGGGGTCGATCACGCTGCCTTCTGGCGTTACATCGAATTCAAGCGTCACCGTTTCAACCGCGCGAGCCCGGTTCATGCACTGGGTTGGATACTGCGGCGGGATACGCACCAACGGCTGGGCATCCCGATCCGGATTGAAGCCGGTACCGATATCCACGTCCACACCCGAGAGGTCGGGCAACGCACCCATCTGCATAGCCATCTCGGGGCGAAACTCGGGGTCACTGACCCTGGGCGGGGGCGGAGGCGGCGCGTCGAGCACCGGCCGCTGGAAATCTTCAACACGCTGATCGGCAATATCCTCGATCTGGCGCGTCACGGTGATTTCGATCGCCTCGTCGTCGGTAAGCTGGACATCCCCATCCTGTGTAATGACTGTCGCCAGCAACAGAAAAAGACCAACCGTGACCAGCACGGCTCCGGGAATTCCGCCCAATAATCTCAGGAAGCTACTCATGATTTTCTGATAGATACGGCCACAACATCTTGGACACCGGCAGCCCGGATTTGCTCCAGCACCTCGACGAGATATTCACTATGTGCAGACCCGTCGGACTGGATAACCGCGCTGCCGCGGGGATTTTCGCGCCGCAGCCGCTCGACCGCCGAGCGGACGCCCTCCAGGGGCGTTTCCTGACGATTGATCCACACACGGTTTTCGGAGTCGATCGCCACGAGAATGGACACCAGGCGCTGCTCTTCGGCAGTGTCTGCGTCGGGACGCAGCACATCGACACCCGGTTCCTTGATGAAGGTGGCGGTCACGATGAAGAAAATCAACATAATGAAGACAATATCCAGCAGCGGCGTCACGTTGACGTCGCTGTCATCATCTGTTCTTCGCTTGCGTTTCAGCATGATTTCTCAACTGACCTCACTGGGTCATTCCTGGATGGCAATTGCCGGATCGAGGCCCGCTTGGCGGGTTTGGTCCAGCACCATGACGGTAGTTTCGACACGCGCGTCCGGGGCTGCGTTCAACAGAACGACGCCGCGCGGATTTTCGGCACGAAATGCTTCCACGACAGGGGTGACCGAACGCGGATCAATCATCCGTGTCGCATCGACCATGACGAAGCCATCGGCGCGAACGCTCAAAACCATCGTGGGCGGCGGACGCTGCAACTCCTCCGGGGGATCATCAGCTGGCGTCTGCAAGCCAATACCGATCTCGTCGAGAAACGTCGCGGTCACAATAAAGAAGATCAGCAGAATGAAGACAATATCGAGCAGTGGCGTGATATTGACCTCAGCCTCGTCCATATCCGACCCGGTCAGGCGGCGGGTGGCGCCGTAGGCCATGGAGGCCTCGACATCCAGCACTTCGGCAGCCGAGTTGGCCAGCAACTCGTTGCGGCGCTCGAGGTAGCTGATCGAGAAAACCCCGGTCAGTGACACGGCCAGGCCGGTCATCGTCGGAATCGTGGCGCGCGAAATACCCTCGGCCATCAGCCTGGCATTGGACGCCCCGGTATCGACGATCACCTGAAAGACCTGGATCATCCCGGTAACGGTACCGAGCAGTCCGAGCAGGGGAGTGATCAGAATCAGCGCCCGAATGATATTGATGAATCGTTCATTCTCGATCCGCACTTCCGAGATCAGCCGCTCGCGGAAAGCATAAGCCTCCCAGCTGGCATGATCGTCCATCTGCTGCCAGCGTCGAAGCTGCGCCTTGCGCAGCTTCGGGCCGGAAAACCAGAAGTACAGGACCCGCTCGCTGATCAGCAGCCACATGAGGGCCGTACTGCAAAGCAGCGCGACCACCACGGGACCGCCGGCATTGAGGTAACCCCCAATGGTGTCGATCACGTTATTCGGGTTCAACAGTTCCGCAATCACGGTCAAAAAACCTCAGATAGCAGTGGCATCAGCTCTTGTCGCCGGCATCCGCCACGAAACTGACGGATTGCTCCTCGAGAATCTGCGACAGGCGGCGGGATGCGCCTGCGGCAAAGGCATGCAGGAGCAGGAGCGGCACAGCCGCAATCAGGCCGAGGACCGTGGTGATCAGGGCCTGCGAAATACCGCCAGCCATGAGCCTCGGGTCGCCGGTACCGAACAGCGTGATGGCCTGGAAGGTCACGATCATGCCGATGACCGTACCGAGCAGCCCCATCAGCGGCGCCACGGCGGCGAGCACCTTGACCAGGTTCAGACCGCGTTCAAGCTTCGGAATCTCCTTGAGTACGGCGTCGTCGAGATGAAGCTGCAGGGTTTCGAGATCTTCGCCCTTGTGCTCGTCGTAGGCCATCATGATCCGACCCAAGGGGTTGGAGCCCGACGGCGTCGACGACTTCATCTGCGCCCGAACCTTCATGGATGTCAGCATGAGCATGGCCCAGCGGAACAGGGCAAGCAGGATGCCGAAAAAGGCCACGACAATAATCGTGTAACCAATCCAGCCACCCTGATCAATGCGTTCGCGCAGTGTCGGCGTCTCGATCACCAAACCGAGCAGCGTGCCCAGAGACGGGTCAATCATGCCGCGCACAACACCGGCGCCATCGTGGTTATAAACGCGCTGGGCTGCACGCACCGCGCCGCCTCCAGGCTGACGCACCAGGTAGCGCAACGTGCCGTCACGGCTGGCCAGGTAACCACGCTCGGTGAAAGCCGTGAAGGGGCCGATACGGACGACCGTTTCATCGACCGAGCGGTTGTCCTCACGAATCACCGGGGTATCGTAGCGAACCACCCGCCCTTGCTCGGTGGCTTCCTGCAGCATGGTGAACCACAGGTTTTCAAGCTGTTCGACAGTCGGCAGCGAGCCGGCCTGGGCCATGCGCGAAAGGTCTTCGCCTCGGCCGGGGAACTGGGTCGAGACCAAGGACTCCTCGAGATTGTCGCTGAGATCGGCAGCGGCCGCCCTGGCCACGCCAAACAGCTCGCCGAATTCACCCTGTCGCTCGGACAGCTGCTGGCGGAGCTCCTCAAGTTCGCGATCGAGCTCGTTTCGGAGTGACTCGAGGCGACTGGCTTCCTGCTCGGCGTCCTCAACCTGGCCGCGAACGCGGGCCAGTGCGGCCTCGCGGTCCTGCTGCTGCTCGAGGAAGCGCTGTTCGCGCTCGCGATTGGCCTGGTCAACCTGCTGGCGCTCCTGCTGCATGGTGCGCAGCACCTGCTCGAGCGTCTGCGGCTGGGCCATGGAGGTCGGCGCAAATCCTGCCAGGGTGAGCCCCACAGCAAGCAGCGCGACACCCAGACGATTGGAAATCTTGGAAGTCATGGAATCCCTGCCATCAAATGATTGGTTGAGGTTCGTGTCGATTCTGCGTGTCATGGCCTGCACCCCTTATTCCGCATCCCGGGGAGCCGTGACCGGCATGAACATCAATTCCGGCGGAATCTGTTCACGCGCAATCCGCGCAGCGGTCTTGACGTCCTGGAGATAGGAAAGATCGAGATCCACCCAGGAGCCGGTTTCGGTGTCGTAACGCTTCAAGACACGATCATCGTCGGTGCGGAAGATCAGCTCGACACGACCGATACGCAGGAAGTCCACGTTCTCGAAGAGCCGACCGTCAACTTCGATGTCACCACGATAGGCTTCGATGGTGCGCCCGTATTCGTTTTCGATCTGGTAGGCCTCGACCACCATGCGGTAGCGCTGTGCCGGCGTGCGGGACGGATCGTCCATGGCGGCCTGCAGGCGCTCGACGCGACTGCGACGCTCGTCCAGGAGAAACGGCACATCGGCCTCCACCAGGCGGGCCAACCCATCGACCATATCTTCCATCAGCGGCTGCATGGCTCGCTGCAGGCTGGCGATATTGTCGATATCTTGGTTGAGCGACTCGATTTCGGCCCGCTGGGAGTCGACCTGGCGCTGCTGGGAAGCATTGTAGCGATTGAGCTGCTCGAGCTGCTTGAGGCTGGCGCGATACTGGCTCAGCAACTCCTGGGTGCGCTCATCAAGCTCGTCGATTCGTTCCTGGGATTGGGCAGTACCCTCGGCAGCCTGACGGCTGGTTTCGAGCACTGGCTCGATCTCCTGCGTGTACACGCTGAAGCTCGCCATCAGGAACAGGCCGCCGACGACGCTGCCGCCAAGGCGAATGATTTGTCGTTTGGTCAATATCTTCATGCCCAGTTCATCATGTGGTTTGGGTTGGTTTCTCAACGGCTGCCCGCTGACGGGTGCCCGAAAGGTTGTACATTCTACGCAGGTCACTGACGAGAAAGCAAGCGCGGATCCAAATCCGCTGAAACGCCGGTAATAAAGGGCTTTGCGGGCATTTCGAGGGGATACTCAGCTCGGTCACACAGACCAACAGACTACCGCGGACAATGTCGGCAGCAGCTTGCGGCACCCTTGAACCGCCCGACCACGTCCGACATGGATCTCGAACGATCCGGGCGTCGGCAGTTGACGGCACTCACTGCACATCGTCAGCAATGCCGCGCCGGAATCGAACCAGCCGTCCGCAGATCAGACCGCACCGTACCGGCCAGGTTCCGAGGTAGTGCAACAGAGGCCGGGCATGGCCGGGGAACAGGCTCGCCGCCATGCGCACCTACCTGCGCAGAGAAACGCCCCACTGGCGGCATTCACATCCTGGCCGGACAGGCCAGGGACAGCTGCCCACCAAGGGGCGGATTAAACGTTGCGCAGCACTCAAAAGGAAAGGCCCGGGAGTCCCGGGCCTTTCTTTCGGCTTGTGCCGGCTTTCAGAGCTTCCGATCAGGCGATCAGAAGTTCTGGGTGTATCGCAGGTACACGATGCGACCCCAGCCGTCCGAGTAATCGAAGGCATAACCGCGCGAGAAGAAGCTCGACTGCGGCGGATCACGATCCAGCACGTTGCGCACCATCAGGGTCAGCTCGGAATCGACCGGCGTGAACCAGGTGGCGGTCAGGTCGTGACGCGTCCAGGACGGAAGGTGACCATCGTGGAAACGGAACGAGCCATCTTCGCTCAGCTGGGTGGATTCAGCCGTGCTGGTTGTGTGGTGGATGTTCCAGCCAAAGCGGTAGTCGCCCCAGGACCAGACGTTGTCCAGGTTGGCACGCCACTCCGGAACACCGCGGCTGCCGACGGTCGACGGCGAGGGGATGTCGTCATCGAGCTCTGACTCGACCTCGAACTTGTCGACGTAGCCGATCTGCAGGTTGGAGCGAAGCGTACCGGCGCCGCCGAAGTCGAACAGACCGCTCAGGCTGACGTCGATACCCCGGGTTTCCAAGTCACCCTCGTTGGACGGACCAAAGACAACCTCTTCGACCGTACCGTCGGGCCGACGGAACACACCCAGCCCCGGCGGGAAGGCCTCGCCCTGGGACTCCAGGTTGATCAGCTCCTGCGCGCCAATGCTGCGAATGACGTCGTCGATCTCGATATGGTAGAAGTCGACGGTACCGCTAAGCCAATCGGTGGGCTGGAAGGCCGCACCCAGGGAGAAGTTTCTCGAGTTCTCCGACTCCAGGTCCGGATTACCGATGGACGTACCCTGGGTCTGAATCTGTGGGCAATCGGCATCGGACACGCCCAGCTGGCGGCAACGCACGAAATCAACCACGAACTCGGCCGAGAAAGCATCTTCGGCATTGATCAGCGTCAGATCGGGCGCCGCATAGCCCTCGGAGTAACCACCGCGCAGGGTCAGCCAGTCAACCGGCTGGTAACTGGCGGCAACCTTCGGACTGAAATCCGAACCGTAGTCGGAGTAGTCGTCATAACGCAGGGCGGCGGTCACCTCGACCTGGTCGTTGAACGGGAACAGCCACTCGGTGTAAAGCGCGGTCACGTCGCGGTCACCCGACGAGCTGTTACCCGCCGAACCGCCAACCAGGCCGGCTTCGGACAGCGAGTCGTACTGGTCGGAGAAGTCCTCTTCACGATACTCGGCACCGACGACACCCTGGACCATGCCGCCGCCCATTTCGAATGCGTCCATGGCGACACTGCCATAGAACTCCTTGATTTCGAATTCGGCGACACGGCTGATGGTCACGCGCATGCCGTTGAGCACATCCTGGTAGGCAGCCATGCCGTCCGGATCGTCTGCAAAGCGCGTACCGAACGGATCGTTGGGCAGGTAGCTGCCGTCCTGCAGGTACTGCTGCATGTTCGAGCGCATGCCGTAGTTGCGACCGATGTCGTAGCCCTTGTAGCGGCTGTAATTCACGCCGACATCGACATCGAAGCCTTCGATGTGCCCCTCGAAACCGAGGTTGCCGGAGTGCACGTTGGACTCGATCTCGGAGTCACGCGGACCAAGGGAGGCAAAGCGATGGTACAGGCGCACCGGCACATCGAACGGGTTGGCTGCAGCATCGGCGGGAAGATCCGCCCAGTCCGGCAGCGGTGCATAACGCCCGAAGGAGAAGGTGCGGGTATTCTCCAGGCGGGTATATGCGCGCCAGTCGCTGGTGATCTCGTAATCGCCGGTCACGTGCAGCGACTGGTTGCTGATCGAGGCTTCATCAGCCGACTGAGTGGTGAAGTCGTAGAAGCAGCCCGTGCCAGGCCAGAATACGTCGGACTCCATCGTGTAGAAGTCACCGGAAATCTCTTCACAGGCACCCGGGGCGACACTACCGGCATCGGGACCATCGAGGAAGATGAAGTTGTTGCCGTACGGGCTGACATTGTCGGACTGGGCGTGGCTCGGGCCAATGGTCGACTGCGACCACGGACGCTGATTGGCGAAGATAATCGAGCGCGAGTTCTTCGACGCCACCGCCAGCATGCGGCCACGATCGCTGGTGATGCCCATCATGGCATGCCCGGCACGCTGCTTGCCGCCATCACGCTCGGGGCTGCTGTAGGTATAGCTGAGCTGACCGCCTTCGAAGTCCTTGCGGGTGATGATGTTGATCACGCCGCCGATGGCGTCGGAGCCGTATACGGCCGAGGCGCCATCAGACAGGATTTCGATACGCTCGACGGCACCCATCGGAATGGTGTTCATGTCCTGGCCGACACCCGAGAACGGGTTCTTCGGGAAACGGCGGCCATCGATCAGCACCAGGGTACGGTTGCTGCCCAGACCACGCAGCGAGACGGCGGCATGGTTCTGAGCCGACGAGCCCGACTGCGGGCGGAAGGAACCGAAGGAGTTGAACGTGGTGTTGCGGATCAGGTCGGCAATCGAGGTTTCACCGGAAAGCTCGATGGCTTCGCGATCGATCACGGTAACAGGCATCGCGCCTTCGACGTCGGTGCGCTGAATGCGCGAGCCGGTGACCTGGATACGATCGAGGTCGGCAACGGCCTCTTCGTCGTTCTCGGCGGCGACCGGCGCTGCGGTCATCGCCAGGCCGGCAATCATCCCCGCCCCGAGGGCGTAGTTGATTGCCTTGGCAAGTGGGTTACGGTTGTGCTTCATCAGACTCTCCATTGTCTTTTGATTTCTGGTTAAGCATTCGATACTAGTATCGACAGCAAGTGTCGGAGCGGAAAACCGCCTCGCCGGACGCGCACAAGCAGCGATCGAGAGGCTGGGCCCTCCGACTCGACCGTGATACTAGCACCTTCGCCAGGCAATGAAAAGGGGGTTGTTAAACGAATGTAAAGCCCGTTAAACAGCACGGATCGACATGGCCCGTGGGGCGCCAGCCCCACCATGACAAGGCCCGGGACTGCTATGCTATACAGCCCCGGACCACTCCGCGAGCGCCCCGAACACCCCGTGCCGCCAATGCCAAATAACGAATTGCTTTCATTTGGGAAAAGCCGATGAACCCCCAGCATGCAACACACCAAGGGCGCCAGATCCGGGAGGCCGAAGAGCGCCTGGCCAGAGGCAATACCGCCGGCGCCCGCGAAATCTACCGCCGGCTGGCTCGCCAGCTCGACCAGGCCGAACTGTGGGTGCGGCTGGCCGAGATCGATCGGCTGGCCGGGCAGCCAGAGTTGACACTCAGACACCTGGCGCGAGCCGCCAACAGCCGCCGCGACTCCTGGCAGACCAGCGCCCGTATTGCCGAGCTCTATTTCGAGCTTGGCCATGCCGACAAGTCGCTGGCATTGCTTGAGCGGGAAAGCGCGCGCCGGCCCGACCACCCCCTGCTGAAACTGTTGCTGGGCCAGGCCCATGAGGACATGGGGCAACGCGACAAGGCGATACAAGTCTACCAGCAGGCACTGGAAATCAAGCCAGGCTGGCCGGCACCACTGGGCGGCCTGCTGCGCACGGCGCGCGCCGAGGCCCGACCGGAGTGGATTGAACTGGGAAAACAGGCCCTGTTCGACCCGGGCTTTCCGGCCGATGACCGGGCGGCGCTGGGCTACGCCCTTGGCCGCGTTCTCGAACTGCACCGGCAACACGACGATGCGTTCTCCGCCTGGCGCGAGGCCAACACTCTCAGGCGCCAGCTCAGCGGCGGCCTCGATCACGCGGCCGCACGGCAGCATATCGACAAACAGATTGCGCGATACCCGGCCGAAGCATTGGCGCAACCCTGCCGGCTAAAAGAACGGCCACAGACGCCGATCTTCATTGTCGGCATGCCCCGTAGCGGCACCACCCTGCTCGAACGCATGCTAAGCGCGCATCCGCAAGCAGCCGGCCTCGGCGAACTACCCACGATCAGCCTGATTGCCCGCCAGCTCGATGCCGCCCTACCGCCTTCCGATGCCCCCATGCCACCGCTGGCCGAACGTCATGCACAAGGCACCCTGCAACAGGCCGTCGACTTCTACCATGATGAACTCGGTCGACGCGGCCAGGCCGACACACCCTTCGTGGTCGACAAGGCACCGATGAATCTGTTTCACGCAGGCCTGATCGCGCAACTGTTTGCCAACGCGCGCATCATCCACTGCCAACGCGACCCGCGCGATGTCTGCCTTTCGATCTACTCGGAGAACTTCGCGATCGAACAGGGCTTTGCGACCGACCTCGATGATCTGGTCACCTACTACCGGGAACAGGAGCGGCTGGCCAAACACTGGCTCGATGCCATGCCCGACCGCATCCGATCAGTGCACTATGAAGACCTGGTCGACGCGCCGGCCAATGTACTCAAACCACTACTCGAGTGGATCGGCATGCCCTGGCATGATCGCTGCCTGGCCCATCACCGCCAGTCCGGCGGAGTGCACACGCCCAGCAAATGGCAGGTTACCGAGCCGGTCTACCGGAGCAGCATCGGGCGCTGGAAGCCTTTTCGGGAGCATATCGCCCCCCTGCTCAGCGCCTTCGGCGACCGCGATTCGGTGCACTGACCGGAGGTCGACAGGCTCTTGTTAACCCGGCCTGATTCGACTCTGCACCGAACCCAGGACATCCTTCAGCGCCTTCGGCACCCCGTCGCCATAGTTCGACAGGTGCTTGTCGATCGCCTGCAATTCTTCGATCCAGTCGTCGTGATCGACTTCGAGCAGGCTGGCCATGTCCGGCGCGGACGACAGCCCCGCAAGATTGATACCCCCCTGTTCGGGCAATCGCCCAACCGCCGTTTCGCGCGCACTCAATTCGCCGCGACAGCGGCCCAGCACCCACTCGAGCACCCGCATGTTGTCGGCAAAACCGGGCCAGATAAACCGCCCCTCGGCATCACGCCGGAACCAGTTGACCTGGAAGATCTTCGGCGGTCGAGTCAGCCTTGAACCGACATCGAGCCAGTGCGCCCAGTAGTCGCCGAAGTTGTAGCCGCAAAATGGCTTCATCGCCATCGGATCACGGCGAACCACGCCCACCTGGCCGGTTGCCGCAGCCGTGGTTTCGGAAGCCATGCCGGCCCCCAGAAGCACGCCATGGACCCAGTCCTCGGCCTCGAGTACCAGCGGCGCAAGCGTGGCTCTGCGACCGCCGAACAGGATGGCATCGATGGGCACGCCATCCGGGTTTTCGGCCTGATCGGAGTAGCTCGGGCAGCGACTGATCGACACAGTGAAGCGCGAGTTGGGGTGAGCGGCCGGACCCTGCCCGGGGTCGAAATCGCGCCCGCGCCAGTCCTTTGCCGGCACCCGATCGTCGAGCCCTTCCCACCAGGGCTGGTTGTCGTCGGTGACGGCAACGTTGGTGAAAATCGTCTCGCGATCGAGCATGGCCATTGCATTGGGATTGGTCTTGGCGCTGGTGCCCGGCGCCACCCCGAAAAAGCCGGCTTCCGGATTGATGGCCCACAGACGACCGTCTTCGCCCGGATGCAGCCAGCAGATGTCATCACCCACCGTCCACACTTTCCAGCCGGCCTCGCGGTAGGCGGCCGGCGGAATGAGCATGGCCAGGTTGGTCTTGCCGCAGGCCGAAGGGAAGGCCCCGGCAATATAGCGCACCTCGCCTTCGGGATTCTCGATGCCGACAATCAGCATGTGCTCGGCCAGCCAGCCCTCGGTACGCGCCTGGTAACTGGCGATGCGCAGGGCATGACACTTCTTGCCCAGCAATGCATTGCCGCCGTAGCCCGAACCAAAGCTCTGGATGCTGAGCTCCTCGGGAAAATGCATGATGTAGCGACGGTCCGGATCGAGCTCACCGGTCGAATGCAGCCCCTTGACGAAGGTGCCGTCGCGCTCGATGCGCGTCAGCGCTGCCGAGCCCATGCGCGTCATCAGGCGCATGTTGGCCACCACGTAGGGGCTGTCGGTAATCTCCACCCCGCAGCGCGACAGTGGCGAATCGATCGGCCCCATGCAGTAGGGCACCACGTACAGCGTGCGCCCTTCCATGCAGCCGGCGAACAGGCCGTTCATCAGCGCATGCGCCTCGGCCGGCGCCATCCAGTTGTTATTGGGGCCGGCATCTTCCTTGCGCTCGGTGCACACGAAGGTCAGGTGCTCGACCCGGGCAACGTCGTCGGGATCGGAACGATGCAGGTAACAGTCTGGATGGGTGTCCGGGTTGAGCTTCTCCAGATCACCGGAGTCGAGCATCTCGGCAATCAGCCGCTCGTTCTCGGCATCGGAGCCATCACACCAGTGGATGCGACTCGCACGGGTTTGGGTGGCAACCTGATCCACCCACTCATTAAGCGCTTGCAGTTTGGAAGACATGGCGATTGTGACGACCGAATGACACAGCAGGACAAACCCGGCAGGATAGCCGGTCGGACAGGCCGTTGCAATATGTCATCGCGCTGGCGTCTCCCCATTTTTCACCCTCCTGCTGGCACCAGGCTGTTTGAGTGGGCAAACAGGTCATTGACTGGTGGCCGATCAGCATCATCTGGCCTTGGTGGTCGTCGCCACCAGCCATGGAAGACCTGTCTCGCCCCGGCAAATAGCCGCTGCCAGCCGGTCAGCAGGCTGTAGAACAAGAAGCGCGGCTGCTGCCTTTTTTGCCGCTTTGCCTGCTCAAGCAGGTGCTGGCCATCGTGTTGATAGGCGGCCAGCAAGCCCCAGGCAAGGCTGGCCAAGGCCACCAGATTCTGGAGTGAAGTGAACCGGCGCGCACTGACGCGCTCCAGATCAAAGCCCTGCTTGGTGAACCGATAACCTTCCTCGCAGGCCCAGCGATCCAGGTAGTTCTGGATCATCCGCTCTCCTTGGCGACGACCTCGCACCGGCCGGTTGGTGACCAGTACCAGCGGCTCACGTTTACCGTGGCGCACCACGATCATCCACAACGATGTCTCAGGGTGTTCTCGCAGGTGCACCCGCGTGATCCCGAAGCGAACCGTCTGCTTCGATTTTGGCCGCATTCGACCCCAGTGCTTCAGCGGCAACTGCCGAGCAATCTGCTGGGCCGTCCCCTGGCCCCGGCGCCACTGCCAGTAGCGCTTGTTGGCCGCACGCACCAGCACCTGACAGTCATCTTCCAACCACGCCTTCCACAACACACCACGATCACCGCCTCGATCAATCACCCACAACGCATCACCAGGCACATGGCGCCGAACATCGCTCATCACCGCCAGAATATCGGTGTTCTCACTGCGGTGACTGGGACGATTGGCACTCAGCAACCGGGTGATCAGCGGCACGGTCTCGCCCTTACTGACATCACGTGCCACCACGCTCATCAGCGGGTACCCCCACCTGTTCTCCCCGGTCGCCATCACGCACCCAGCCACGATGCTCACTCTTCGGAGCACCATCCCGGTTCAGATCGCCCGGATCAATCGCCAGAATCATCTCCGAGCTCACCTGTGGCCCCAACTGCTGAAGCCGCAACTGCTCAGCCGCCCAAGTCACCTCGCTGTGACGGGCCAGCATGCGTGACAGGCGCTTCTGGGTATGGTGCAAACGATTCGGCTCACGAAGCGCCCGGGCAATCTGCGATTGTTGCAGGCTGCCGCTGCTCAAGATCCCGAAAACCGTCTCGCTGATGAGCTTGCGTACCGGGCGTTTGATCAGCGGCGGGAGTTCATCGGTCCAGCGGCACAGCCGTACTTTCCATTTGGCGCGTTCTTTGGCATCCTTGTGCATCGGGGTTTCCTTTCACGGTCAGTGAGTTATCGACAAACACATTTTACCGGATTGGAAACCCCGATCTTCTTTTCCCCAACTCAATTCCCCTGCAAATTCAGCTCCTTGTAAGAGAGGCCGGCGAAAAATGGGGAGACGCTAGGTCATCGCGCATGAGTGAGCAACACCCTTGGCTACTCTCTTGCCAACCACCTCCCGACCGCCCGTCAAACCTCGAATTCTTCGAGCTTTCGCCGCACCAGGGAAAACTTCGGACGCACGTACTCGGGTAGGCCGTCGGGACCGAACGGCGGGAAGGCCTCGCCGCGAATCAGTGGCTCGAGGTAGGTTCGGCAAGATGCACTGATGCCAAAGCCGTCGGCGGAAATGAAATTTTCAGGCATTTTACTCTCGCGATTGGCAATGCCAGATAGCGATGCGGCCTCGACTTCCCAGCGATACGGGTCGTCACAAGTGCGGCGGATGACCGGCATGACGCCGGTCTGCCCTTCGACGGCCAGTTCGACTGCTGCCCGGCCGACGGCCCGGGCATGCTCGAGGTCGGTTTTCGAGGCGATATGCCGTGCCGAGCGCTGCAGGTAGTCGGCCACCGCCCAGTGATGCTTGTAGCCGAGCTGCTCGCTGACCAGCTGGGCAACCACCGGCCCGACACCGCCGAGCTGCCGGTGTCCGAAGGCGTCGGTGGTACCGGCATCGGCCAGGAATTCGCCGACCCCGTTTTTCAGCCCCTCGGAAACGACAACCGAGCAGTAACCGTTGTTCTCGACCGAGTGGCGCACGGCTCTGAGGAAGCGCCCCTCGTCGAAGGGCACTTCCGGAAACAGGATGATCTGCGGCGGATCGGACTCTTCGCGCCGGACCAGCCCCCCGGCAGCGGCAATCCAGCCGGCATGCCGCCCCATGACCTCGAGAATGAAGACTTTCGTGGAGGTCGAGGCCATGGACATGACATCCAGACTGGCTTCCAGAATGGAGACGGCCACGTACTTGGCCACCGAACCGAATCCGGGCGAGCAGTCGGTAACCGCCAGGTCGTTGTCGATGGTTTTCGGAATGCCGATGCACTGCACCGGGTACCCCAGGCTGTCGCCAATCTGCGAGACCTTCCAGGCGGTGTCGGCCGAATCGTTGCCGCCGTTATAGAGAAAGCAACCGATATCATGGGCCCTGAACACATCGATCAACCGCTGGTACTCGCGCCGATTGTCCTCGATCGCCTTGAGCTTGTAGCGGCAGGAGCCGAATGCTCCGCCAGGGGTGTGCGAGAGCGCCGCCACCTCGTCCTCGTTGAGCCGGCTGGTATCGATCAGGCGTTCCTCGAGCGCGCCGATGATGCCGTCCTCGGCGGCCAGCACATTGCCCACACGCCCCCGGCACTCTCGCGCCGTCTCGATCACCGCACCAGCGGTGGCATTGATCACCGGCGTCACCCCGCCGGACTGCGCATACAGGATGTTCTTGCCTGCCATTCGATTGCCGCTCCATCAGATCCCCCTCAAGAATAAGGCATCAAAAACGACAAGAGAATGAATTCATCCGGAATTCTGACCAGTCATGTGTCTCGGCCGTTGGGTTGGGTTGGTTTGCTGGTTGCTTGTTGTCGCTTCGCCGTTTTGTCGTTTGGTCGTTTGGTCTTTTCGCCTTGAGCCACTTCCATTTGACACCCGCTCCCTTGGCGAGTAGCTTTAGCGGTTTGCTCAATCCATCGGATTTCACCCGACCCAATCGACATGCGAATCGTACTGCTAGGCCCGCCCGGCTCGGGCAAGGGCACCCAGGCCGCCCTGCTCACCGAGCGCATCAACGTCCCCCACATTTCCACCGGTGACCTGCTGCGTTCGGCCGTGGCCGAGGGCACGCCACTGGGAAAGAAAGCACAGTCCTTCATGGACCGCGGCGAACTGGTGCCCGATGAGCTGATGCTTGGACTGATCGAGGAGCGTCTCGGATCGGCCGACGTCAAACCCGGCTTCATTCTCGACGGCTACCCGCGCAACCTGGCCCAGGCGCGCGCGCTCGACGAGGTGCTCGAGCGCATCGAGCAGCCGGCCGAGAAAGCACTGGAGCTGGTGGTGGACGAAGAGCAGATCGTCGAACGCCTGGCCAGGCGGGCCGAGGAAGAAGGCCGCTCCGACGACAACGAGGAAGTGGTGCGCAACCGCCTGGCCGTCTACCGCGAACAGACCGCGCCGGTATCGGACTATTACCGCGACAAGGGCCTGCTCGAGCAGATCGATGGCATCGGCAGCATCGAGGAGATCAACCGGCGTCTGGCCGACGCCCTGAACTGACCCGGATCCTGGCACGCAGCGTGCCGTCGACCGTCTGCGTGGACAACAGCTCGTGACCGGCACGTTCACAGAACACCGACAGATCGAGCTCGGCGAGCGGATCGGTGGCGATCACTTCCAGGACATCGCCGGCAGACAGCCCGGCGATGGCTGCTCGCGCGCGCAACACCGGCTCCGGACACACGCTGCCGCTACAATCGACAACGCATTCTCTTTCCGACTCTTCATCCATGACTGATCTCGTCGCGCGCCTGTTCGGAATCGTAATGCTGCGGCTCGGACCGCAGGACCTGCCAGCCGGGAGCTCGCCCCTGGTCATGGCGATGCTACTGTATCTGCTCGTCACTGTCGTGGCCATGAGCGTGGGCCAGCCTCCCGAACAGCCGGCCGCGGTGATGCTCCTGGCGCTGATCCTGCCGCTGGCGCTGGCGCGCATCGTGCTGACCGTGCGCCGCCTGCCGCAGCGCTGGCCGCAAACGGTGACCGCGCTATTCGGCACCAGCGCCATTCTCACCGCCATCAGCCTGCCGCTGGCCGCCGCCGGCGGCAATGGCGAACCGCAGCTTTTCACCGCCATGGCCAGCCTGGCGGTCTTCGTCTGGTCGTTCGCCGTCAGCGCCCATATCTGGCGGCATGCACTGGATACCAGTTATGCCGCCGGACTGGCGGTGGCAGTGGTATTGTTCGCCATTACGCTGTTCATCATCACCACGTTGGCAGGACCGTTGTGAAGATTCATATCCTTGGCATTTGCGGCACATTCATGGGCGGCGTGGCGGCACTTGCGCGCGCCGACGGGCACGATGTGAGCGGCTCGGACCAGAACGTCTACCCGCCCATGAGCACCCAGCTCGAGGAGCTCGGCATCGCGCTGTCGGAGGGCTACCATCCCGAACACATCGCCCCGGACACCGACCTGGTGATCATCGGCAATGCGCTCAGCCGCGGCAACCCGGCGGTCGAGCATGTACTCAACGAGAACATTCCATTCGCCTCCGGCCCCCGCTGGCTGGGCGAGAACTACCTCAGACGTCGCCAGGTACTGGCCGTGGCCGGTACCCACGGCAAGACCAGCACTGCAAGCATGCTGGCCTGGATACTGGAACACGCCGGCCTGGCACCGGGCTTTCTGATCGGCGGCATACCGGTCAATTTCGGCGTGTCGGCACGCACCGGCGAAGAGGTTTTCGTGGTCGAGGCCGACGAGTACGACACCGCCTTTTTCGACAAGCGCGCCAAGTTCGTCCACTACCGTCCGCGCATTGCCATTCTCAACAACCTGGAATTCGACCACGCCGACATCTACCCGGACCTGGCAGCCATCCAGACCCAGTTCCACCACCTGGTTCGCACCATCCCCGGCAATGGCAGCATCATCGTCAACGGCGCGGATGCCGAGCTGGCCGCGGTGCTCGAAGAAGGCTGCTGGAGTCAGAAAGTGCCATTCGGCCTGGATGAGCATGCCGGCTGCCAGTGGCAGGCGAAGCTGCTCGAACCGGCCGGGCGCGAACTCGAGATCCGACAGCACGGCGTGGCGGCAGGACGCCTGACCTGGACGCAGACCGGGCGTCACAATGCCCTCAACGCCGTTGCCGCGATTGCCGCGGCCGCAGAGGCGGGAGTCGATCCGGCACTGGCCATCGAGGCACTGTCCGACTTCCGTGGCGTCAAGCGCCGCCTGGAAAAGCTCGGCGAGCGGGGCGGCATCCATGTCTACGACGACTTTGCCCATCATCCCACGGCCATCCGCCTGACCCTGGAAGGCTTGCGCCGTGCCGTGGGCAACGCCCGCATTCTCGTGGCACTGGAACCGGCCAGCAACACCATGCGCAGCGGGTTCCATGTCGATGACCTGCCGCCGGCGCTGGCCGCGGCCGACCATGTCTGGCTGCACACCAGCGACGCCATGGACTGGGATCCCCTTGAGGTGCTGAGAAAATGCGGCGGCGACGGTCGCCCGCGCGCACGAGTCGATGCCCTGCTCGACGACCTGCTGACCAGGGCGCGCGCCGGCGATCACGTGATCTTCATGAGCAACCGCGGTTTCGACAACGCCCCCGCACGGTTCTACGACCGACTAACGTGAGTATCGAGCTGCCGCTGTTTCCGCTCAGCACCGTGCTCTTTCCCGGGGCCGCGCTGTCGCTGCGCATCTTCGAGCAACGCTACCTGGACATGGTGCGTGACTGCACCCGCAACGACCAGGGCTTCGGGGTGATCTGCGCCTGGCCGGCCCAACCCGACCGCCCGGCTCGCCATGCCCGCATCGGCTGCGAGGCGATCATCGTGGACTTCTCCACCCTCGACGACGGACTGCTCGGACTGCAATGCGAGGGACGCAGGCGATTTCGCATCGTCGAGACCCGGGCACGCGAAGACGGCCTGCTGATCGGCCGGGTCGACTGGCTGCCGCCCGAGCCGGCGGTGGCCGTTCCCGCGCGTTTTTCCGTGCTGCAAACGCTGATGCAGGAGCTGCTGCGCCATCGCGAGACGGCTGCCGGACTCGATGTCGATCTCGACGACGCCAGCGAACTTGGTCGTCGCCTGGCCGCGCTGCTTCCGCTGCACACCGACCACGCCCAGGCCCTGCTCGAAATCACCGATCCGCTGGGCCGGCTGGAGGCCATCATCAGCCTGCTCCAGGAGCAGAACTCCGACGACGGGCCGGATCACTGATCGCCGATACCCCGCCCGGCAATCAGCCAGACCGGCCTGTCCGTCTCGGCGATCTCGAAATCTTCGAACAGCGACTCGAGCCACTGCATACGCTGTGCATGTTCGATCCGAACATCCTGCCAGCGGTTGAAGATACCAAGGAAGCGATCGGACCGGACCAGCCTCAGCTGGCCCAGCCAGACCGGCACACCGCCCGGCTCCAGACGCGCCCCGGATGCCCACAGCCGGATGACGGCCACCTGCTCCTCGCCGACAGGCAACACGCGAATCAGGTTTTCCGGGCGGCCGGCAAAATCACGGGCGAAATGCGGTTGGGCCATCGGGTCTGGCCGGGGCTCCAGCAATGCAACCAGTGGCTGTTCGGGCCTGGGCGGCGCCTGCCAACCCGCTGCCTGGAGAGCGCGAGCCACATCGTCCAGGTCGGCGGCCAGTTGCAGATCGAAACGCTGAAGCTCGGCCGGGCCAATTCGGGAGCGCTCCCGCGGCAGTCGCTCCCAGCCCTCCTCGAGCCATTCGGCGCGCGTCATCAAGCGCTCGGGCTGCGCCAGGCGACTGCTCTCGAGCAAGGCATCCATGTGTTCGTCGACATGCACGGCGGCGAGCACGACGAAAAGTCCGTAGAACACCATCTCCAGCAACCCGGCCCGCCCCCGCGGCAAGGAACGCTGGCGATAGCCGATCCCGACCAGGGCCACCCAGCCACCGCCCAGCGCCAGGGCGGCCAGCACACCGCTGATCGAGGCACGCCCGAGGTAGAGATTGGCAAAACACACCAGCATCAGCAGCAGAGTGGTGAGCAGGTACGGCCACTTGCGGCGACTGGCGTGCAGGTCCTTGGCAATCATCACGGCAAAGAAACCCAGCGCCGCTGTGAGCAGCGCCGTGGCGCGATGCGGCACCTCGCCCAGCGACGGCATGGCGCCGGGCGGCTCGATCAACAGCCCCATCAAGCCGCCGAGCAACTCTGCCAGCACCCAGGCGCCTGCCGTGGCCACCAGCCAGTGCCAGGCGGCATTGGTTCGGCGATAGGCGACCAGCAGCACGGTGACGAGGGCCGACAGCAGGGCCGTGACGCGCAAGTCGCCGGCCAGCGCCAGGGCGACGAATACCGGGTCGGCCAGGTGGCTGCGCAGGCTGGCCGCCCAGCCGGCGACCCGACGCTCGGCACCCCAGGCATCGACGGCAAAGGGCGCGATCAGCAACACCGCCAGCAACACGGCCACTGACAGCAAAAGCAGCAGTCCGAGCAACGCCACCGACAGCAGCTCGCGCTTGTCCGGGTCGAACAGCGGTGCGACCACGCGCCCCATCAACGGGTGCTGGCTGCTCCAGCGAATCAGCCCCTTCAGCCACCAGCCACTGCGACGAGCGGTGAAGTTGTAGACCAGCCGGGTCAACCACACCACCAGCCAACCGCCAAGCACCAGAATCAGCAGCACCACGACGAGACGACCGGCAAACTCGGCAGCCAGTTCCAGGGAAGCGCCAAACATCATGCCCGGCAGCAGGTAGGCTGGCGCCCACAGCAGGCAGGCGGGCACCGCGAACAGCAGAAACGATCGCCGCGGCATGCTCATCATGCCGGCCACCAGCGGCACCACCGGTCGCAGCGGTCCGACAAAGCGGCCGATGATCACCGCCTTGCCGCCATGGCCGATGACGGCCGCCTGACCGGCCGCCAGCATGTCGGGACGACGGCTCAGTGGCCACAGGCGAGGCACGTGGGAACGAAAGCGGGAGCCGGCCCAGTGACTGACCACATCGCCCACCAGTGCGCCGAGCGCGGCACTGGCCCAGCACCACAGAAAAAGCGACGAATCCAGGCCGATCACCGCACCGACGATGAACAGCAAGGCGATGCCCGGAACGAAGATCCCGATGATGGCCAGCGACTCGAGCAGGGCAAACGCGAAAGCCATGCCTATCAGCCAGCCCGGATGGGACTGGAGAAGCTGGTTGAGACTGGCCAGGAAGCCGCCTTCCATGGTTTCAGACGCCGACTTGCAAAGCGGTGATGCCCGACCGGGGCGGGGCTGGCGCCATGCCGGGGCGTCCCGGCATGGCCATGGCCTGAACCTGCTGCGCTGTCACTGTCCTTTCTTCCGCGTTCGGCCTTTCGATCATGCCTGGTGATCCACTAGGATAATCTCTAACCAACCTCATCGAATGGCAACAACACCATGACCGACACCCTCGAGGGCAAGACCCTGTTCATTACCGGCGCTTCGCGCGGCATCGGCCTGGCCATCGCGCTCAGGGCGGCCCGTGACGGCGCCAATATCGCCATTGCCGCCAAGACCGACCGGCCTCACCCCAAACTGCCCGGTACCATCCACACGGCCGCCCAGGACATCGAGGCTGCAGGCGGGCAGGCCCTGCCGCTGAAAGTCGACATTCGCGACGAAGACGCCGTTGCCGAGGCGATGGACAAGACGGCAGCGCATTTCGGCGGCATCGACATCCTGGTCAACAACGCCTCGGCCATCTACCTGGCGCCGACACCCGAGGTGCCCATGAAACGTTACGACCTCATGCACGGGGTCAATGTTCGCGGCACGTTCGTTTCTTCGCAAAAGGCCCTGCCCTGGCTGGAGAAGGCCGACAACCCGCATATCCTGAACCTGTCGCCGCCGTTGAACATGGATGCGAAATGGTTCGCGCCGCACGTGGCCTACACCATGGCCAAGTACGGCATGAGCATGTGCGTGCTGGGCATGGCCGAGGAGTTTCGGAGCCGGGGCATCGCGGTCAACGCGCTGTGGCCGCGAACGGTCATCGCCACCGCCGCACTGGCCATGCTCGGTGATGCCGTCAACCCGGAAAACTGCCGCAAGCCGGACATCATGGCCGACGCCGCCCACCGGGTACTGACCCGGCCTGCACGCACCACCACCGGCAACTTCTTCATCGACGACGAGGTGCTGGCCGAAGCCGGGGTGACCGACCTCGACCGCTATGCGGTCAAGCCGGGGGAGAAGCTGTTGCCGGATTTGTTTCTGTGAAAAAAGAAGGTGAAAGGTAAGAGGTAAAAGGTAAAAAGGGCAAAAAACAATCAGGGGCACCTGAACCGGCTAAAGAATCAAGCACCAACCGGGTCTACCTTTCACCTTTCACCTTTCACCTCGCCAAGCGCGTCAGCGCTTGGCGATCTCCACATAATCACGCTCACCGGCACCGGTGTAGACCTGCCGCGGCCGCCCGATACGGTGCGGAGTGCCGGCCTGTTCCAGCCACTGGCTGGCCCAGCCGACCGTGCGACCGATGGCGAACATGGCGGTGAACATGCTCGTGGGAATGCCCAGCGCCTTGTAGATGATGCCGGAGTAGAAGTCGACGTTGGGATAGAGCTTGCGCTCGACGAAGTAGTCGTCTTCCAGGGCGATTCTTTCCAGCTCCATGGCCAGATCAAGCAGCGGATCGGCCTGACCCAGCTCTTCGAGCACCTCGTGGCAGGCCTTGCGGATGATGGTCGCACGCGGGTCGAAGTTCTTGTAGACGCGGTGACCGAAGCCCATCAGGCGGAACGGATCGTTCTTGTCCTTGGCCTTGGCCACGTACTTGGCAACCTGGCTGACATCGCCGATCTCGTTGAGCATGTTGAGCACGGCCTCGTTGGCGCCGCCATGGGCCGGCCCCCACAGCGCGGCAATGCCGGCCGCGACGCAGGCATAGGGATTGGCGCCGGTCGAGCCGACCAGGCGCACGGTCGAGGTCGAGGCGTTCTGCTCGTGGTCGGCATGCAGGATGAACAGCAAATCGAGCGCTTTGGCGGCCACCGGGTTGACCTCGTAGGGTTCGGCCGGGACCGAGAACATCATGTGCAGGAAACGCTCGGAGTAGTTGAGCGAGTTGCGCGGGTAGGCGCTCGGCCAGCCCATGTAGTGGCGGTAGGCCGCCGCGGCGATGGTCGGCATCTTGGCGATCAGGCGCTTGGCCGCCAGCTCGCGCTGCTCCGGGTCGTTGATGTCGAGCTTGTCGTGGTAGAACGCCGCCAGCGAGCCGACCACGCCCGACAGGATGGCCATGGGATGCGCATTGTAATGGAACCCCGAGATGAAGCTGTTGACCTTCTCGTGGACCATGGTGTGGTACGTGATGTCACGCTCGAAACGCGCGAACTGGTCGCTGTCGGGCAGTTCGCCGTAGAGCAGCAGGTAGGCCACCTCGACGAAATTGGACTGCTCGGCCAGCTGCTCGATGGGATAGCCGCGGTAACGCAGGATGCCGGCATTGCCGTCAATGTAGGTGATGTCGCTCTTGCAGCTCGCCGTCGCGCCATAACCGGGATCGAAGGTGAAGTAACCCAACTCGGGATGCAGCTTGCTGATATCCAGGGTCGGGTCCCCCTCGGTGCCGGACACCACCGGCAAGTCCAGCGTTTTCCCGCTTTCGGGATCGGTCAGGGTCAGTTTGCGCTCTGTCACCGGGCTCTCCTTGGGAACAGTCTTGAATGAATGCGGGCAGCCCGATGCGTGCACGGTCGGCCCACAAACCCCTTGGCCGTCGTGCAGTACCGGACCGTACGGAACTGCTTAGTATCGCATATCGGCCCGCCTTCGTGCATCAAAGCCGATGAAGACGGGGTGACAGGGCCGCAGGAGCTTGATAGAGTTCGACTCTGAACCCGCATGTCCGGAGCTGGCTCGATGAAACGATATGCCCTCGCCTTGACGGCAACCGCCATGATCGCGCTGACATCCCTGCTTTCGGCCGAGGAGGCCGCTCAGGGGGCATTTGTCGACCACGATGTCACCGGCAACTGGTTTGAACCGAATCGCCCCGGCCACGGCCTGCAGATCGAGATGCTCGACCTCAGCCAGGCGCTGGTGGCCTGGTATACCTACGACAGCGACGGCGGTCCATTGTGGCTGCTCGGCCTGGCCAACGTCGAAGGCGACATGCTCTCGGCCGAGATGTACCACTATCACGGTGCACGCTTCCCGGACGAATTCAATCCGCAGGATATTACCGACTCGCTGTGGGGAACCATCCACTTTCGACTCAACGACTGCGACAGCGCCTCCATTGCCTACACCCCGGCCGACGGCTATCACCTGCCGGCCGAGTTCCCGCTCGAACGCCTCACGCGCACCGACGGCTCGCGCTGCCCGATGACCAACACCTTCGATGAAACCCGATCGTTCAATCTCGACCGCGGCGACCAGGGGTTCGAAGCGCTGTTTCTCGATTACTGGGACGGCGAAGAGGATTTCATGGAGCTTGAATGGGGCCACTCCGCCCTGCCCGACGGCTGGTCCAGCCGCCATGGCGTGCGCATCAGCGGCAACAACCGCACCGACGATCTCATGATGGTGCTGATGCGCCCGCTCGACGGGCTGGCGCCCGAGACCACCTACCGGCTCGAACTGGAAATGCAGTTCGCCACCAACGTCCCCTCCGGCTGTGTCGGCGTGGGCGGCGCGCCCGGCGAATCGGTCTTCATGCGCCTGGGCGCATCCGGCGAACGGCCCGGCTACGTGCTCGACGACAGTTCAGCGGACAGCATGCCGCCGATGCGTCGGCCCAGCATCGACCTGGGCCAGCAGGCCCAGCCCGGCCGGTATGCGCTGGCCGTCGGTGACATGGCCAATGGCCTGGACGAGGAATGGTGCGCCGAAACCGAACGCCCCTGGCGGCTCAAGCGCGTCAGCACCGCCGACCAGCGCTTCGAAGTCACCAGCGACGAGGACGGTCGCATCTGGATCTACGGCCTGAGCGATTCGGGCTTCGAGGCCACCAGCACCTGGTACATGACGGAGTTTGTGGTGCGTCTCAGCCCTGCGGGCTGAGACGCGGGAAAACGTGAAAGGTAAAAGGTAAAAGGAAAAGACAAGAGAGGGGGGCTTCCCGACCTTTCACCTTTCACCTTTCACCTTTCACCTTTCACCTTTCACCTTTCACCTTTCACCTTT
>SLIA01000029.1 GCA_007135935.1 Wenzhouxiangella sp. | reverse complement strand
TTATTCATCCGCCTGGCACAAATACTCGGTTCGGATATTTTTGACGAAGATCTCATCGAGCTGGATGTTGATCCGGATGAACGGCTTCCGCTGGCAATTTTTTCAGCCGGGGTGAATGATGAGTGGGATATATATTATCTCGAACAAACTATCGAATTAACGGATACAATTAAAGCAGTCTTCCCTGATGATGTGAATATTGAAGATGAAGCCGATATCAAGATACATGTATCCGGCACACGCCTTGCTGAAGAAGTAATTACTCTCCCCATAGGCGAGATCACCACATATGTATTCGATGCAACCCTGGAACTCTCATTAACTCTCTATGCACGGCTTTTCGGCCAGACATTTCCGGTTGAGGTAGATCTCATCGATGAATTCTCTATCCGGTCATATATCGGTGCCGAACGGGGAATTGTACAACAATACAACGAAGAATATGATGTTATAGCCCGGCATGAGAGTCAATTTCTTAGTTTTAGTGAATATGTATTTACTCTTGCTGCAAATAACAACACAATGATCGAGTTTACCGAAGAAGACCCCACCTCTGTAGCAGAATATGATACCCGGGCACCGGAAGTATTTTCCTTGCATCAGAATTACCCGAATCCGTTCAACCCTGTCACACAGATCGCGTATACATTGGCAGAAAGGAGTCACGTAAACGTAACTGTCTATACTATTCTGGGTGCAAAGGTATCAACAATCGTTGATAAAGAACAGCAGCAAGGAACATACAATGTAACCTTCGACGCATCCCATCTACCGAGCGGAGTTTACTTTTATACGTTTAAGGCCGGGGATTTTATTGAGACAAAACGGATGGTTTTTAGTAAGTAAAAGATCAGAATCAGAAAACTTGAAACTGAAACCACAAAACTATTAAACCTGTAACCGGATCCATCCGCTTCCTTCATAGCGGATTTGAAACACATCCGGGTGCAATATTTCCGCGAGTATTTCAAGCGAGTCAACCAGACGTGGTCCCGGCCGGTTGAAATACTGATTACCGTCGGCAACATATACATTGTTTGATTCCACTGCTTTCAGGTTTTGCCATTCATTTTTACCGGTGAGAAAGGGGATATCCTGCATTGTCCGTTCAATATCAAACCCGCACGGTATGATAAGTATTATGTCCGGATCTTTGCTTACCAATTGCTCCCACGTCATCCACGGTGAATGTTTATCGGCCTCACCGAATAAATTCACACCCCCTGCCATTTCGATGAGTTCGGGCATCCAGTTGCCGGTTGACATTAATGGATCGATCCATTCTATAGATGCAACCGTCGGTGAATGATCCGTTTGCTGTGTCCGGACGGCAATATTCTGCATACGGTCGTTTAATCCGGTAATTACGCTATCGGCTTTCTCCGGAATGCCCAATGCATTTCCGACCCGTTTGATATCGTTCCAAACATCGGCAAGCGAGTTCGGTTCGAGCGTGATTATCTTCGGTTGAGAACTTGTGATGCGGCAAACGGCGTCTTCCACATCTTTGAGACTTACTGCACATACATCGCACTGTGTTTGTGTTATGATATGAGTCGGTTGCAATGCCTCAAGGAGATCCGCATCTACCTTGTAGACGCTCAGCGATTCCTGCACGATGGCTTTTACCTTTTCATCGATGGCATAGCTGCGTTCGTCCATTTCTATCTTTGAAGAAGAACATGCCGGGAGATTCTTGACCGACGGCGGATAATCGCATTCGTGCGAGACGCCGACGAGATACTTTTCCATACCGAGCACGCATACTATTTCAGTGGCGCTTGCTATGAGTGAGACTATTCGTATATTTTCCATGAGAACTTCCGTTATTGTCCACGACGTTCAGTCTATAAACAATTTAATCCGCCGAAATGTTCTAACGCACACTATCGCAGTAAGATCATTCTCTTTACAAGCGTGGTGCTGCCAGTTGTCAAACGATAGAAATATATTCCGCTGCTTATCCCATTACCTTCAAACGGAATCGTGTACACACCGGGAATTATTTCTTCATCAAGTAATCGCGCTATCTCCCGACCCAGAATATCATACACGCATAAAGTTACATGTGTGTGTTCGGGAATGGAAAACTGAACCATCGTCTGTGCATTAAACGGATTCGGATAATTCTGTGCAAGACTAAATGATGCCGGTATCTCTTTAGTATCGTCTGCAACCGAGACAGTTGTATTTACCGTTGCTTCAATCCATAGATGAGCACCCTTCGTCCCGGTATTGGGCTGTCCGTCCGGACTGAACCATGCGTCCGATACATTATGCCACTGATTGTTACTCCATTGTTCCCAAACTTCCGGTACTCGTACATCTTCCAAACTTGTGGAAACAATCGCTGCACTACCGTAATCTTCTGCGCCATATGCACCAAAATTTACCGACACATAAAACGACTGTCCGACTGCAAGAGGCGGAGTGATAGTATATACCGTTGCATTTTCTCTTGTCTCAAAGTTATCGTCGGCGCTTATTCCGGATAACGGATGCGATTGGCTGTATATTGGATTTCCCGACGGACCCGTTGCGGCTGTTCCGTTAAATACCTCAATGGCGTACTGCTGTGTCGTCAGTCCGGTCCGTTTATATCCGAACCAAATTTTGACTTCGCTGAGATATGCCTGCGTCATACCGGAAGGCAGCGTAAATAATTGAGCTTTGGATTTGTCGGCGTACATGTTGGTGCCAAAAACGAAGCCGCTGTCTATCGGTGGGACGTGGTCTAATGGATATACATATTGGTAATCTTCCGGATTAAAATGCTTTAACACAATTGTTTCACCCGGACCCGGGCCTTCTCCTGCCATATGTTTTATAACGGCATACGCATCGATTTTACCGGCACCGAAATAGTTATTCGGAACCGCACCTGTGTGTGAATCGGTTCTTGCTGTCTCTTGCAACAACGCAATCACCTGATCGTACGTTAGCGTCGGATCGATTTGCAGCATGAGCGCTACGAGACCTGTGACATGAGGTGATGCCATGCTTGTACCGTCCATTCCGAGATATTTACCTCCCTGTAAAACCAGCGGTCGTATATACCCCTGACCTTCGGTAAGGTGAGATGACATTGTGGAAAATATAAACTCACCGGGAGCCGAGATATCCGGAGCAATACGACCGTCGCGTGTGGGACCGATGCTGCTAAAATGGGATCTTTGTCCGATTTCGGGAAAGACAGTTTGATCGGGATCACGGTTCGGGTGGGGATTTTTCCATGCCCGTTGAATCCCATCGATATCAGTCCACTCGTAATTTGTGACGTATGATCCCACGGAAATAACCTTCAATGCAGTGGACGGCGATCCGGTTGTATAACTTGTATTTCCCGGCATTTCGGTGTACCCTTCAAATCCCATAGGTTGATCGTAGAACTCACCACCACGTACTACCCACGCATCCAGACGTTCAGAAACCGGCCCGACAGTCAGAATAGTCCATAATGCTGAGGAAATATCGACATTTTGAACATTGTCATTAATAATATATATAAATATATTTCCATCACCGTTCTGAGGATCCTGGGTTGTTATTGCATCAATCACCACATAGCCGACGGTTTGTTGATTAACGACAAGCGGATGGGGTGCAATATTTCCCTGATTATCAAATCCTAAGGCCTGCCCTACCGGGATTATCGGGGTTTCGTTATAATACCATTCTCCCTGTGTATCTTGTATATATGCACCGATTGCTATATGCGAAACCGCACCTTGTTTATACCACAACTGCGAAGCACTTAATTGCGGGTTATTTGGTATAAGCATAGAAACATTTACTACATCCGGCTGTGTTTGTCCGCCCGCGTGGATTCGATCAAATCCCGAATTCCCGCATGCCGCAACAATAATTTTTCCGGCTCCGGTCAGATTTGAAAGAGCTTGCTCATACAAACTGGTCCCATCCAACGGACCGACCGGCGCCCCAAGACTTAAATTAACGACGGCAGGTTTTCCAAGTATATCGGCTTTCTGAAAAATATATTGAACTCCGCTTACGACATCCACATCTCCGAATCCACCGCTGCTTTCAGGGTCACGAACACCTTTTATAAAAATGATATCAGAACGCGGAGCTACTCCTTTCATCGTAGATGAGAATCTCCCTCCCCCTGCGGCTGAACCTGTCACATGTGTACCGTGGCCTTCTCCACCGTCTCCGTCGCGCTGCGTTACGAGAGCGGGATTTACATCGATTTGCGCTTTCGTCCACTCATTTTGTCCCCCCTCTTTGGTAAACTCAAGCAGGTATTGTATTCTCGTTCCGTTATCATCGCTGAAATCGGGATGAGAAAAGTCAATTCCTGAATCAATGACTCCGACAATCACACCCTCACCCTGATATGCCTGCGGTAACTCGAAACCTTGATGGACAAGATCGGCGCGTATGTCCGTCTTACTGAAATGATTAAATCCCGGACGTTTGTAACTCATCGCTACCGATATAACCGAGGGTTCGCGTGCAAGTGATTCAAGCATATCAACCGGAACCCGGGCAGCGAGAATATCACCGGTTTGCATCACCGATAACAAGCCGTATTTATTCAATACGGAAACCGACGAAGAATTATCAAGCTTTATAAAAACATCGGCAACTAAAATACCTGAGTCATACGAATGTAACCCAAAAGGAATATCTGTATTATAAAAAAAGTTGGTCCCTTTCCCGAGACTTGTACCGGAAGTATATTGATACATTGCAAAGCGTGCACCGGCATCAAGTTTTGTGACCCACTCTTCATGTGAGGGTAGTTTTTCAGATACATCTGTTATGCTTTGTTCTATGAGCGGTATCGGTAAACGATCGTGCGGTATTTTCCGGGGATCGGGTGAAGTATGCTGTGAATATACGCTTGTCGTGATAAACAAAATACTTACACATATCCGGAGCAATAACGGTTGTATCCTCGTTTTCATATACACCTCCAGGTGTTATAGCGGTTTAGTTCAACGGTTTGCGTACTTCACTCAGTGAAATGGCGGCAACAAATTCATACCCGGCGCATGCTGCTATTCCGGCCAATGGACCCCGGGCAAGAATAATAGTATCAATAGAACTTATCACCGTTAGATTGTGAGATTCGATTCGCTCTTTCATTCTCTCATCATATGGACCGTGTACCTGTATTAGATAATCGAAAATGGCGACGGTATCCCGGTATCCGTACTCAGCCAGTTTTAAGCGAAGCCCCGCATCAAATTTTTCTATGTTTTGCGGCATCTGTTCATGAGTTCTTGAACAACTCAATACGAGTAAACAAATCATACAGATAATGCACACACCTGCCGTCACATATTGTTTGTTCATAGATTTGTTTTTTTTTGGATAGAAATATAAATTTTTATTAAAAATGCGTTAATCCAACCGGATCATTTCACGAAATCTGGCCATATCCGGATTGATATGCAGGTCGGTTCCCAGTATCGAACCTGAATTATCCAACCAATAGTAGTTGCTGCCGCTCCATACAGTGTGTTTCCCGCCGAATTCGGGATCGCGCACGTCTTCTACACCCCGCAGGTAATTCGAATATTTCCTGATGATCTCGTCCTGCGATTGCGAGCGCCGTTCATAACTCTGCGTTATAATGTCGTATATCTGAGAATTGGTCTCCGAGACGATTCTTGATACCTGTGCGCTCACCTGCTGCTGTTGACGATGCCATACAGGGTTGACCTCGAAAGAGGTCATCATTTTTCCGTATACTTCCACCGCTTCGTTCTCTTTATCGGGTGTTGCAACGTATCCGCTCAGGGATTCTATACCCCACATCTGCATTCCCCCGAATGTATCGATATAGAGTGTAACGACTATGATATGTCCATTACGCGTGGATCCTTCCGGACCGCATGTAAATCGTACTTCACCTGCGTCGAACCGATATCCGGCAAGTCCGAAAGAGGCGGCAAGCCGGTTTGCATTTTCCACAACATCGCTTCGGTCGCGGGCATCGGTTATCCGTACATCCCGGCATCCCTGTATACTCCCCTGCGATACATACTGCCGGGCAAAATGCTGACCCGGGATATAACGGGAAACGTACATATTGACGCCGGTACCCGACGGATACCATGTCCCTTCGGGAAATCCGGTGTAGGCGAGCATTTGATTTGGAACGACAAATCCCGGGATGTTGGTATCACCGTACAATACCAGGATGTCGCCCGAAGGATCCGCTGCCCGAATCCATTTACGCACCTCGACCGCTGCGTACCGGTCAGCGCCGCCGGTAACATTCCAACCGCGAGGCACCATTACTTTAAAGGAGCCCTCACGCGGATCATTAAAGGAAGTGTATTGCACATGTTGACGGTCAACAAATTCATCTCTCCTCACCGGACCACGAATATGAATACTGTTTAAAATACCGGCATACGTCTCTTCATGTTCCCGATACGCAGCGGCCGGAGCGGATATAAAATATACCATTCCACCTGTCCGATTATTTTGTTCGATGAGGGTAATGAAAGCCGATATATGGTGATCTTCCCGGATGCCTGTCATTTTTATAAATCCGGTTCCGATATTATGTATTGTACCCCACCGTGCGCCGGGATAGACACGATTGGAAAGAGTTTGAAAGAGTTCATGTGATGCCCGGGGACTTACCGTGCCGGGGATGAACACCGGCCAGGCAATCACCTCATCACCTTCGGGTCCCGTGCTTCTGATAAGTCCGCTCTCCTCGATCCGGACAACCCAACCGTCCGGAATTTTTGCCGTCACTCCATCATGTTCAAACGTTTGCCACGCTGAATATTCTTCCTGCTTTTCCTGGGAACAGCCGGTAAGTACAACGAGGAAAATAAGTAAGTAGAATCGTAGTCTCATGATATTAATCCCCTTACAGTTCGTGTACATTTTTCTAATAGACGGTCAAAACGATCTTATTACCGTCATTTCTGAACACATGGCCGAAGACTGTGAGATTAAAAATTCTGTTATATATGCTATGCAAATTGATCGTCTAACAAAATATTGCCATCTTCTATTGCGGCATCGCCTTCGCACTCACATTCAGCGTCTGGGTGACATCGAAACTTTCTTTTGTCGGTTCGTGATTACCGACAAACCGGAACGTCCATTCACCGCTGACACGCAGATATCCAATATTCGGATCCTGCAATCCTATCACCTCATCGGTTAAAAAGACGTTCCCGCCGGCATTAAATACGGTCTCGTTGCCGATCGGATTTTTTATATTAGCCCGGATAAGACTGATATCTTTATTCGATCGTGCAAAAAACTGGATACCCTGGCCGCCACCCTGTAATTCAATATTTATGGACGATAACGTAAAAACCGGATCGACTGGACCTTGCGGTTCGGTTGGACTATCGTCTTTACACCCTATAAGTAATAGTGCGAAAACAAAGAATCCAAGCCAGATAATTTTAAATATATTCTTGAAAAGCATAGAAACCTCCACTCATTAATAGACTTGAATTTACTTTTCACACCCTTATACACGTAATTTCTCCGCGAACCGGGTCATCTACCAATTAAGAGAATCATACATTTATCTAATCCATGACACATCGTACAGATAAACCCATCCCTCGGAACCGGTAGGACATCGTTAATTGAGTCGAACCAGAGCGCAGGTCAACCATTCTGCCATGGATACCACCAAACCCGGTCGTACTCCACCAGTATCCATATCTTCCAAGCCGATCGAAAGAATACGTAACGTGGCGTTGTCCACCGGGAAGGCCGGAAAAATTGCTTTCATTGGTAGCGCCGGTATTCGGACTATCCCATCGTGGATGAGGGTCCGGTTCGGTTCTTGTGGATTTCATTTTACCGCCGGCTATATCTGCTCCTCCAAGATAATCTTGTAATAACATCCACTCATCATCACTCGGGACATGCCAACCTGCGGGACATAACAGCTCACCGACGGCATGCCAGTTATAGAGCTTACCGTACATTTCACCATACGAATCATCGTTCTCATACACGGTC
>SLIA01000043.1 GCA_007135935.1 Wenzhouxiangella sp. | reverse complement strand
GCTTTTTGTGGCAAATCAGTTAATACATATCGTTCGTAAATTTTCCCTTTCCCTTTTAAATCAATTGTAACTTTATCTGATTCATCCATAGATCCGATTAGCACAAACCCGTGATCAGTAACAAGATGAACTGTTTTATAACCAATTCTTTTTAAATCGGTAATCTTCTCACTCAATAAATTGATTAAGTTTTCGAAATATTTTAATGCCCCCTGTTGCATTTTCTCACCTATATCATCAATATCTCTATGGCTACAGATTAAGACGTCATACTCAGAATGTGTTTGGTTTACTTCATCAAGTTCTACAAAACCAATATTTATTTCAGGCATACTGTTCTTCAGATATTCCTCACGCCTCGATTTAACAGACGTAATTTCACTTCCCATTCCAAATAAATTACTCATATTGTTTTCCGTCGTTGAGGGAATTTCTGCAATTATATAACCTGATTTAGTTTTTACACTTTTATCAACTGAGTCAGACACACATAATGCAATTTCATATGTTAGTCCATCGCACACGATAATTGCAATCTTATCATCTTTTTCATTTATGATTTTTTCAAGATAACCTTGCTGCTGACCTTGATAGCTTTCAAAATACGCAAACCATTTATCAAAGAATTCTTTGAGAAGCGATTCATATTTTTCTTGCAATGGTTTAATTATTTCTTTGTGATTTAGAAATTTTGTATATAGATGTCGAATGGCTCGGTCTAAATGATAGATATTTTTTACATAGTAATCACTTAACTCAGATATATTGTTCAACAACGAAAGCTCGGGGTGATCGAAATTAAGTATTGTAAGTACATCAGTCCACCAGCTAACACCAATCATCATCGCGATGCGGTCATTTGATCTATTTATAATGTATTTTTTCCAACTCTCATTAATTTCTTCACTATACATTTTGTCACAAACAGCTCTAAGTTGTCTGAGATCAATTTCTGGAAATGGGTGTGAAATATTTACTGACCATATATCAATATTCTCGGGTGTGTGGTAATTCGATTTATAGTTTGTTAAGGAATCACTATATGTATGACTGTCTAACCATTGCCGAAGTATATCTATAAAGACTTGATCGATATTACTTGTCAGTAATCCATCAAAAATAAATTCTATTACTTCCCTGGCTATAATCGTCTCTTCTTTTTCAATTGGGGTCTGACCTATATACTTTTGAACTTTTTCAAGAAATGCCTTTCGCACTTGAGGATGAAATTGATGAGCATATTCAACTGGATTGTGAAGAAATGGAAGTAACATTTTCTGTAAATCAAATATAACATCACTCCCCCTATGGCAAAGATCAATCCAATACGATTTGAGTTGTCCAATTCCCGCTTGCGCAGCAGTTAGAAGCTCTTCTTTTGAGAGGTTTAGATTCAAACCGGTATGTTCATGCACCTTTTCTTTGATGTAATTATGTGCATTTGTAAGTTCCAAATAACCATTAGTTTCACAATACTCACGTAGAAATTTCAGCTTCTCACGCTGAATAGTAGTGTAGAAAAGTACATTCTTTTCTGAATATTTTTTTTCCGCTTCCGATTTCGCCTTTATTTCATCAGTATCTGTGTGTGCCTCGATTCTGACCCAGCTATCAGGTAAAGTATCCAACAGAAAATAAAAATCCCTATGAGGATCTATAAGCACAAAACGATTTCGACCCCGATTGTATGTTCTTTCAATGTCTTTCTTCAACCAATTTTCAATCATTGAATTTATTAACCCCGTCGTTTAATATGTTTCATCCTTAATTTATTTATCAAGGATACCCTACCAATCAGCGTTCAAATATTTTTTAAGTTGTTTCTCATTTAATACATCATACGCAAGCATGCCTTTTTGCTGAAGGGGGGCGATATTCTTTCCCACACCATCATCCAGCCTTGGATCGTAACCCTCCGTAAGCAATTCATCTATTCTCTGTTTGAAATCATCTATCTCAGCTAATTGCCGATCAATAATGTCTAATTCGCTTAAGGCTTGCGGACTTGTATTATTCGCAATATCTGTCTGACGGTTTCTCAACACACGTTCACGTTGTTCAAGATAAACTGATTTTAATTTAAAGAGTTTATCTCTACTCCATTTGTAAATTACAATATATACCTCAAATCCACGATCCGGACCAGATTTCAAATGCCAGATAAATGGGGTTTTTGGTAGATACATAAAAAGATTTAAATGCTCGCTAAAATCCTTAAAAAATTGATTTTTTAAGTAGTCATCCAAAGAACGGCCAATTAAATTATCAAATTGACTAAACTGATGCGGGGAAAATCCTTTACCTATGCAGTATTGTTCTAATTTATCAAATAAACGAGATTTACCGGGAAGATTCTCTAAAGAAATTATTCCATCTCCATCATTCATTAATACAATTCGACAAACATCTGCAATAAATTCTAACACTATTTCTTTAGCCCTACTCTTTGGAACGAATCTACCTTCCTGATACCAATACCAGGCATTGATGGGATTGACTTGGTGACGGATGCAAAACTCCTCCAAATCGTTGTTCTTTTGGTAGAGGGTCGTAAATTTAGATTTTATTTCTTCTATTTTTTGCATTTCAAAACTTGCTTCAGTCAAGTTCTCAATGTGTTTTTTCAGTACTGAGTCCTCAATATTTGCTGTATCCAAATATTTCTGTCTTGCTACATTTAGCACAGGTAAATCACCAATAGGCTTCCCCGTTTTCGACTCTACTTGTTCACGGTCATAGATACTTAAATCATATACTTCTAAAGTAAGCTTATCAATGATAGATTCATACAATAATATTTTAGTCATTTCAGAATTTTCATAGTTTAAATATTTAAACAGCTTGTCATACAAAGAACTATTCACATATTCCATTAAAGGATTTTTATCATAATTTAACTCTGTTACCCGATATGTACTTAGTTTTCTTTTTATATCGACATTTATTGATACAAATTTTGATACAAGGTCCTCTATATCTGATGGAGGTTTAACAAAAGGAATCTTTTGTAAGTCTCCCCAGGTTAATGCTGCGGTTGGATTTAAACAATCTGCTATATATTGTACAACCTTCGTGTTCAGATATCCCAATGCATAATAGACATTGTTATAATTCCTTGGAAATATACTTGGTGCAGTAATATCAAATATCATGTTTTTGGGCAATAATCTATTCGAAATTCCTTTAACCGATATGAGTGAATTTGTAATCCCCTCTTGAAAATAAAACTGCTCATTTCGTATTGCTTTACCCGTAGCAATATAATTCCGTATTTCTTTTCCATTGTTTTTCCAGTTTACGGTGAGCCAATGATTCCCCCACCATTTATTGTAAGGGCCACCCTTCGCCAGTAATTTCCAATTTGTACCAATCTCATCTCTCTGAATTTCCCACCAAAATCTTAAAAACCTATTATTATTTGCAGTTGATAGACCTGTACAAACTTTCATTTCATCCTCTAATTTGCTCGCTTTGAATTTCTCTCTAAATCCATCACTTATCCAGTAAATAAATGGCCAACCATCAATGATCTTTAACTTTGATTGTTCAAGAAAAAAGATACGCTCATTAGAATGATTATTTAGTAAATCTGAAAACGCCTGCTCCAACGATGACTTTTTATGTTTTTCTTGTTGATTACCGGTTATACTAAAATATATACCCGACTCGTCCTTTTGAGTTTTACACAATACATACCAAGTAGCTTCTAATAAAATACCGGGACCGAACAAATTGACTCTATCTAAACCATAATCCACCATAATTTCTATATGGGTGTGTTCGATTATATATTTACGAACATCTTCATAAGTCTTTATATACATAAAAGTGTGTGGATGGATTAAACCTACATAACCTGCATCATCAGTTAATTCACAGCACCTCTTAATAAAGGCAGCGTACAAATTAGTATTAAACTTATATAGTTGTTTGTAATTTCCATCTACGAATCTCTTTATCTCTGGACCGAAGTCGCTTCTAGCGGTATATGGCGGATTAGCAACAGCTACATCATATTTATGACTAATAATTTCTAAAAATGTTAATGCATCCAATGTTTTTAAATTTAAAAATGATTTTCCTCTTTCCTCTCCATACTGCAGTACAGCTTGGCGTAAACCTCGGAAGAAATTATTTCGAAATTGTTCATAGCTCGCGAGCGTTTGTTCGTCGAACATACGAATTTGCATACTGCTCCATTTTTCTAATAAGCCATGCAAACGTATACTGAGTTTTTCTTCAAGTCGAATCAACGATCCATATTTATAAGCCATCCTAAGATCATCCCATAACTCACGAATGATATTTTTTTGCTCTATATCGAGAAAATGGCCTTCCTCAAAATATGCGCTTACCTTCTCGTATTCGGGGAGATAAAAATCTGTTGAAACAACCTGGAATCGTGGAATGGCTGCATCCCTATTCTTTTTTCTTGCCTTAATATACAAGCCAAGCTGCGCGAGCTGAATTGCCCGATCATCCAAATCTATAGCATATAAATTATTTTCAAGGATCAATCTCGGTATATCATCTATTTCATAGTCAGCCTCATATTGCTCGATTTGATCAATGTATAGATCATAAAATAGGTCGAATGCATATAAGATAAAATTACCAGAACCACCAACCGGGTCAATTAACTTAATTTCATGGAGAGGTTTTATATCACGCGTTCGTGTTGATGAAGCATTCGCTATTTTATATCCGGATCGTATTGCGGAATCAGGGTACATCTCCAGGTACAACTTGCCAAGCGAATTATCTACCAAAAATTGTACAACCCATCGAGGGGTGTAGACTTGTGACTGAAGAGAAACTTTATCGTATTCCGTTTTTACACCACTATCCTTGTGTTCTTTCTTCTTATCATTGTTGTAACTTTCATATAACCAACCAAGTATATCATCATCCGCCCATATATCTGCTCCAAGATCCTGATCTTTTTCGACATCATTAAACGCATCTATTATGCCGTTTAAATCGATTGTATCGGGGAGCAGTGCATATGGATAATTACGGTTATATAGTGCTATATCTTCACCAAGTTCATTAAAGCGGGTTTTCAAAAACAAACGTAAGCCCTCATAATCCTCATCTCTCATTTCGGGGTTTTGCTCAAGCCAAGCTTTATGAGCGAATGAGCGCCCGCCATTTTCAGGACGTCGTGTTATCACTTCAGGGAATAGCATATTTGCTTCCATCACCTTAATAGCGGCAACCCTATTAAACAATGTAAACGTAAGCTCTTCCAGCGTCTTAATACGCGCTTTTTCAAAACTTCCGGTCTCATCCGTGTGGTTGCTAATAATAGCTTCTATCTTTTGGCGCTTTTGCTTGACATCATCCGGAAGTTGCTCGACCGGTATCGTTTTACCGTTGCCGACTCCAAACCTGGCAAACTGTTTATCGAAAGATTTATATATTGAGTTCTTAATCTTTTGTACATGATCTGCTAACTTCATAAGCGGTAAATCAACGATTTCACATTGTTATTTTTTAATTCTTTACGATTTCGATTTCTATCTCATCATTCGACCGAAGCGATTCAATCTGTTTTATTTGTTCATTTAACAATATACGGTACTCACCGACTTTTATTTTACCTTCTCCAAGACGCAATTGTAAACGGATCGATTTTATATCTTTTTTCTTTTTATCATCCGTTTTAATTTTAGTTAATAACAATTCTAACTCTTGCTCTATACCTGGAGCAAGCAATATATAACTTTGCATCTCCGAGAGTGTTAGATTACTATTATGGCAAGCAATATCATATTCCAATTTCACCTCTTTCACATTTTTTTTAGCGGCGTTTTCAATAATCTCAGTTGCTCTTTGTATTATATCTCTATTGAGACCTTCAGGATAATTTTGGATTTCTTTTAATACTTTTTTCCCCTTATCCTGCACTCTTTTCGATACCTCCCTCAGTTTCTTGTTCTCTTGTGTCATATGCTCATAATATATATCTTTTATGGTTTGTGCCACTCTATTTAATTCCTGGTAGTTATTCACCAGATTATCTTTGTATAACAACTTGAACTTTTTAATGTGATCATTAAATAATGACTCGGATACTCTTGCTTTTTCAAGTTCACCTTCAAGGCGATTAACAAATTGGTTCATCTCACGTGCTTTATCGAGGTTGTTTCGTATGAATTTTTTTATTGCGTTAATTTCATTTGATACTCCTGTTACTTTACTACCGAATTCAATGAATTTCGCAGCTTTATCAATATAATTGTTCTCATTCGGAACACCTGCCAGCCTGGAGAGATCTTCAACAGCGGTGGAAAGGGTTGGGAATAGTTTCCTGTAATCGCTCTGTGTTTGCTCAATACTTCTTATTTCGGTTATCAAATGGTTTACAGCATTTGCTGTCGCCTGGACAAGATGGAAATCATTTGCATTCCAATCTATTCTCGGATCATTGTCGCTTTTAATCTGTTCATTATATTTAATATCCTGTAACGTCTGCACAATACTATTTTTTTGTTCGGTGTTTAATTTTTTAGATATGGCTTTAAAACTTGCTTTTCGGAATTCACGGGAATTTTCAAATACTTTTACCACATCTGGCTCATTAGGTGTAAAATATTCTACTCCACCAGTTTTCACCACAAGATTTCCAGCTTTCATCAACACCGCCAATGTAACGCACACAGTACCATAGTGATACCCTGTTGGTTTTTTTTGAAGTTCATTTTCAAGAGTCTGACCATCCACATATGATTTTTGGATAAGGCGTGTTACTTCTTCAACTACGCTTAAATGTTCTCCAATAAAATTCCCGTTAGTATCAAAATATTTAAAATCATCACCAGCAAAAAAACGGTGCAATCTGTCCTTCATTGTTTCTTTTAGTATTTTAGGTGCAATATCTTCAGATAATTGATTCTCTAATCGCTTCGTGAATATGTTTTTTATTACTTTTTTTTGGACAGATTGTATTGTAGATTTAAATGCATCTGTACCCAATATAGAATCATCAAATAAATAAACAATCCTACCATTTGTATAAGCTTTTTGGATTAAAAGATCGAGCGCTTTCTCCCTTTGATCACGAATAATATTAAATTCACGAATAATCTGTCGTGTGTTATCATCATTATCACCACTATATCTATCAATTATGTAAGAGTACCGCTTAACCTCTTCAATCAACTTATTTATTTGCTCATAATCACTCACTTGTGGCACGAGATAAATTTTATCTTTATCATTCTGTGTTTGTACCTTCAGATGTTCAATGAAATCACTAAAATTATCATGAATATTATAGATATTATATACAACCAATTTCATTTGTTTAATTGCAGATGCAATGATTTCATCATCAGTATCCGTTACTATATGAAATGAATATGTTGATTGACCATCCTGCACTGACTGAATAGCACGAAGATTTTGATTTTGTTTTAATTTATTAATGATATCCCGTTTCTTTATATGTAAATCCACGGGAAAATCATTCATCTCCTCAAGTAATCTTGTCTCAAGATCCGATGTTATTTTATATTGATTATTGCTTTGGAGAACTATCCGTGCTTCAGTCAAATATTGAAGTGCACTTTCTATTTCAGTCTTTGCCTGATAGTAAGTCGCCAGATCGCTAATAAATAATTTCGTAATATTTTCTACGGTTGGGAGAACATATCTTGATTCAGTGGTGAAATGAATTGTCTTTAATAGATGCTCACCATTTATTTGACTATTTTGGCTATTCAGTATTTTCGATGCAGCATCATATTTTGCGACTAAATCTACCGGCGGTTGGGTTTGAGCTTCAGAAGTTAAATTGTAAGCAGTTGCAAACATATACAAAGGTTTATCCTTCAATTGCTTGCGCAACACATCAAATGTAGTAATTATCATCCCCCGCGCTGCTATTTGTGTGCTGGTCAACGCTTTTGAGCTAAATAGAAATTCCTGCAATAGACGAAATTGATATTCGTGAAATGGGTAATATATAGAAAACTTCTCCGC
>SLIA01000009.1 GCA_007135935.1 Wenzhouxiangella sp. | reverse complement strand
TGCATCGATACCGGTTGAACCCGAACCGGCCGGATCCCAGGGACCTCCCCCTTCACCGGAGGACGGCGCAAGCGATACAGTTGATACCGGTCCGGCTGCCGTTGAATTTAAGTTCGGTTGGAATAAGGGTCAAACGATCGGAGCTATATACCGGAAACGTGGAAGCAAAGAAATCGAGGGAGCTGTGGAGTGGTGCCGGTCCAATAATAAGTTTCCGGAGTTTGTGGAAGCTGCAGAGAAATTCCTGCAGACGGTCCCGGAAGAAACTGAAGCGAAGGACGCGGAGGATCCTCCGGCCGGAAATAACAAATCAAAAGATATCCCGGTCGATGTGTTTCCAGACGGGAAGTTTAAAGGGAAATCGCTTCAATGGGTATACGAGAATCATGGCAAAATGGATCTTAAGCATGCGATATCACAATTGAACTCAAACGAAATATACCGGGATTCGGAGTTTATGCAGAAAGCTCAGGAATTTATTGAAACAGAGGTCGATGACGACCTCCCATTTTAAAATTATAACAGGAGAATAATTATGAGTAAGATTACAACAAAAGAGGAAAAGGAAGCGAACCAGGATTTGTTCTTTGGCTACTACGTCCTACGTCCGCTTAAAGCTCTACGTAAGCAGAAGGAAGATGCCGAGAGTGATAACGCGTTGAACGAACAGTTGGACCTCCAGAGAAAACGGAACAAACAATTAAAGGAACGCGCGGAGCGTGAGGCTGAACTCGAGGCTGGTCCGGTCAGACAATCTACAGAGTGGCAGGAATTTGTTAAACGCAACGAGCAGCTATCCGAAGCTGAAAGGAATGTTGATGCTGTAAAGTATAAAATACAATCTACGAATGAAGAAGAAATAAAACTTAATCTTGAATCGAAACAAATAGGCCGTGAGCTTGCGGGTGGAAAGATAGATCCTGAAAAACTGCGACGCGCTAACCACATCGATAACCGATTGACGGATTTAAAATCCGAACGTTATGAGGCAGCTCAAGCTATCCCGAAGCTATATGAGGAACGCGAGCAAGCGGTAATCCGGCTTGTGGAATCATATCAACAGCTTCACCGATTCATTGAAAAGAAAATACTCCCGGAGCGATTGAGGCGTGTGATGAAAGCGGAGCAGGAATATGCTGAATCGCTCCAGGATATAAAATTTGTATTTGATTCAATAGCTCCACTGGATGCTGTCGCATTGAATACGAAATTCGATCCCCCGGTAAGAATCGGAAGCCCGTTGAAGTGGCCGGGTATCGATAAAAAAGGTAAAGCCGATGTATTGAAGCCTTGTGTTTCTGAGTTTATTGATTATAAGCTCAATGACTTGAAGAACTCACATCCCGTTAAATTGGATCAAACGGAGTATACCAAACACGTAAGGAACAAATAGCATGAACCGCGAGTTATTGATGTTGATAATCCTGGGCGAAGAAACCGGACACATAAAAGAAGTTGCTCAGCTGCTTGAACGTGACCGGTCAGGGGCGAACGTGAGGAAGCTAACGAACGACCTTAAAGGTGAACCCAGGAAATGCAAACGTGCTGTACCGGTCCGATCGATACGAGCATCAACCGATGAAGGGAGAATCACCGGGATTGCAGCCCCATTCAACTCACCGTCCGTTGAAATGATGGGGTTTGTTGAATTCATTCGGCCAGGCGCGTTTGCTGATAGCATACGACGCGGTGATGACTGTATCGCATGTTATAATCATTCAGACGACTGGATCTTGGGACGGACAACATCCGGAACCCTCCGGCTTGAAGAACGATATAACGGGCTGTATTGTGAGATAGATACTCCGAAAACATCATGGGCGGGTGATGTACTGGAATTAATCAAGCGCGGTGATATCAGCGGCATGTCATTCAGGTTTACATTGGACGAAGACAGGTGGACAGATGTCGGGGGTAAAATGAAGCGTGAACTTTTGAAGGTGACGCTGGCCGATGTGTCACCGGTTACGTGGCCCGCATACCCGGCCACCAGCGTTGCAGCCCGAGCTTTGATTGAAAAGTATTGCCCTGGCAATACATCTCGAGACCCAGACATATTGAACAAGAGGTTACGGTTAAAGGAGAAAACATCTGGCGGTCACAACGTAGGTGACGGGGAGCTGGACCGGTTAAGACGAATAATAAAACTAAAAGAAAAAATGAATCGATACTAATAATCGAACTTTAATAAAAGGAGTTAATATGTCAAAGAATGAAGTTATAAAATCATACGATGAAGATAGCTGGTTAAAACACGAGAACCGACATGATGCAGAGTATTTGAAATTCTTAAGTAAAAGTGAAATTGAAGAAGTACAGGTTTTGAGATCCGGGACACTACTCCGCATTCATACCACATCCGGCAAACAGATTGAAGTACAGGGTGCCGACGAAGTTTCCCGGACCCTTCGATCGTTGGGATTCAATGCTATCGATAAAACGCGAAGCCAGAAAGTTGAAAAGGCGGTCATTGATCGCGGGTGATAGGAATAAAAAGTGCAGACGTCTGCAAACATATCGCCCCCCGGGGGGAGGGCGGGTAAAATCTCTGGGAAAGTAACACCGAGCAACCGCAGGCCAGTGCCGCGTGTGTAATCGCGAAATTGAAAACAAATTTCTATAATGATTAAAAAAATAAAAACTATGGCCAAAGGCAGGAAACCAAAACCATATCATTTAAAACTACTCGAAGGAAACCGAGGCAGACGGCCATTGAATAAACCGGTACAACCGAAGGGGGATCTCGGTCCTCCCCCAAAACACATGGATGCAGTATCTAAAAAGTTGTGGGATAACATCCGGCAATGGTACGGAAGCTTAAAGGTTGTTTCCGATGCTGATAGACAACACATCGAAATTTTTTGTAAGGCATTTTCAGATTATCGAAAATATACTACCGAGATCAAGAGGCATGGGGCCTGGTACGAAATGCATACCGGATCGATCCGTTTGCATCCGAGAGTTCACATGCGCGATCGCGCGATCCAGGTCATTCATAAGATTGGATCCGAGCTCGGGTTCTCACCGGTTGCCAGGCAAAAACTCATGGATCCTCAGGGATCCGGTGATGATGAACTTGAAAAAATGTTTACAGGTGAACAATGAAAAGATTAAACGATAAACAGAAATTAAAACAACGATTTCATGAAAATTATGATATCGTTATGGAGAACCGTCGGTTTTTAAATGAATCCGAAATATTATTTTTTTTAAAACTCACGGGTGAGGTCAGGAAAAGAAACATAATTGATATATCACCGAAGCGTCATGACAGACTCAATAAAATTGCCAGTCGATTTAAAAATAAACGGGAACCGAGTAAGTGAAAAAAACCGGAGCGATAAAATTTGATATAATCGAGTTCCCGGCGCGTGACGGGATCCGGGACGTATTGAAATATCTTGGAATCAATGAAGAAAAATTTATAAAGGATCCCCTGCATGAGCTTTCCGAATTTCGGAAGCATGTACGCGGGCGTGGTACAGATGACTGTATAAAATTAATTAAAATGGTTACGCATAATCAGGATGCAGAGTTCACGCGTCAGCATCTTCAAAATATTCATACAATAGCGGGTGAGCTGGTCGGGCGATACCTCGGCTATGCGGTCCGGAGCTATGTTGTCATGGGCCGGATCGATTACAAAAAAATCAGTGAAATGCTGGTAAAAATAAATCAAATGACAGAGGATAAGTAAATGGCCCGAGTACAAATAGAATTAATCGTTGATGAATCCGGAGCGATCCGAGGTATTGAATCGACCGGTGAAGGGATGCAAACACTTCAACGCGAAACCGAGGAAACCGAAAGCCGAATGATGTCGGTCGGCCGTACACTTGAAACCGCGTTCGGATTTATTATCGCGAATGTCATACAACGGGTTGCCGCAAGTATGCGGGGATTCGTTCAGGATATTTTTGATACTTCGATTGCTATCGATGAAACCCGCTCAAAGTTTACAAGTGTATTCCAGGATATGACAGATGAAGCCGATCGTTTTGTCGAAGCCTGGGCGCATGCAGCCGGGATGACACGACGGGAAGGCCAGGAATTTTTAGCAACGTCAGCTGCAATGGCCCGGTCAATGGGATTGGCACTCGATGCATCAACCGAGTTTGCCATGGTACATGCCAGGCTTGTACGTGACCTGGCGGTTGCTGCGAACGTGGAGCTGCAGGAATCGGAACGAGCAATACAGGATCTCATGCTCGGGCGTGTCAGCTCGATCAACAGGCTTGGGATCGCAATGCGAAGGCAGGATGTACAGCAACGGGCCCTGGTTAATACCGGGAAAGAAAACGTTCAAGAGCTCGAGCAAGTTGAAATTGCAACGGCCGGGTTGCAGCTCGTAAGTGAGAGAATGACAGACACGTTCGGGGAGATGGATAGCGAGCAGCGGTCTGCAGCCTGGCAGCTGAACGAAACCCGGGCGGTCGTTAAGCAATTCAAAGAGGACCTTGCTGAAGCTTTATTTCCGGTTATCGAACGAGGCATTGAGGTAGTAGGAAATTTCATCGAACAGAATCAACACTTGCTCAACGCGTTATTAGTACTCATTGCAGATGGATTTGTTGACTTCATAAATATCCTTGTCAGGACCGGCGATGAAACTGTTGAAACGGAACGGCGCATGTCATTCTTCGGTCGAACAATTCAATGGCTCATTGAAGGTGTATGGCTTTTACGTCGTGCTCACATGCAGGCAAGCATCGGAGTGGCTCATCTCAATTTGAGTTACGCTCGATTGCGTCGTACACTTGCTTTTACAGAACGAGCGAAGAACAGATATGAAATTCAGGTCGGCGTACTCGAGCGTACGATCGAGCGATTAAACGAACGGCTTGAAGATGAGATTGAGCGTCAACAGGATTTGAGAAACGAGCTCGAGGAAGGCCGGGGTCCCCGTGAGCAGCTCAGCGTTGACCTGGACGATATAATATTACGATTCTTCCAGGGATCCGAGGAAGGGAGAAAGTTCGCGATTTCGCTCGGATGGATAAAAGATAAAATTCAAGAAATGCGCGGTGACATGGAGGAGTTCATCCGGCTGCAGGAGCGTCTCGAAGGTCTCGAAAGCGACGAACGCCACTGGCGCGAGATACAGGCACTCGAAGCACTTGCCGAAAAGTACCCGCAAGTTGCCGATGAAATCGAGAAAATGATTGAGCGATATCGGGAGCTCGGGGAGGTACAGCGGGACGGGCAAGACGAGTTGCTTCATTACGGTCGATTGATTTCACAAACTTTAACGTCGGTTAGCGAGGAAGTAGGGAGAGCAATTGGTGATATGCAAACCGGTGTGAGAGATATCGGTCCCGCTATCCTCGATGTGTTTTTACGAATGGCCGGACAGATCGGACAGATACTTATTGGTATAGGTGTCGGGGCGCGGTCCCTCGATCCGAAAACATTATTCAGTAATCCATGGATGACAATAGCAGCGGGCTTGACTCTGGTGGCCTTATCACGAGCTGGACGTGCTGCCATATCAGCATCGATCGAACGGAATACCGGGATGGGTACCGGTACCGGTCCGCGTCACGAGGCAGGTATTCATGCCGGTGTATCGGTCCCCCCGGCTGCCGGCGCCGGTGTTGCGGGTTCGGTTGCAGGTATACAGTCATTCCGTGACTTGCTTGATGGAATTGAATGGGAGGCTCATACTGAGATCGATGGTGAATCGATACGGGTTGTAACCAGAAAAACAAATCAGAGACGTAAAAGGTTAGGACTTGATGACTAATGAATAATAATGAAATGACAGAGCTTGATCGATACCTGATATTTTTAAATCGATACCGAATATTTCTAAAAGATGAAGATATCCGTTTCGTCGATGAAGTTGCGGAGCGCGGTACGTTATCGGCCCGGCATGAGTTCATGCTTTCTCTTTTGACAATCAGGGTTATCAGTAAATCTATGAGAAGTAAGTACAAACCGTATCGCGTCGACATGAATGATATATATACGAGGATCAATTAATGCGAAAAATAATATACGGCCTGAAAAATTTTTTTGATGTGATATATCATTCAGGTATCGATGCTAATGATATCATATTCATTGCCGGGCTTGTAATTTTGGCCTACGGCATGGCATTGATTTATATACCTATAGCATACATCACAGTTGGTGTTGTTTTGTTGTCGATATCGTTTCCCCGGGTACCGGGAGGGCCGGGAGGATCCGGGGAATAGTAATTCATTAATTAATGAAAGGATGAAACATGAAAAATCAGGAAGCCTGGGTTAAACTGTTGCATACGCATGCATCACCGGACGGCCTATATAACGACGGTGACTACCTCCAGTTGCCAGCTGCAGAAGCTGAGGACCGTGTTAAAAATAAGTACGCGGTGTACGAGGATCCTCCGAGTGATGTTTTTCGTGCCGGGGAGTTCAAGGGACGAACATTGAAATTTGTTCTTAAGAATTTCGGGAAATGGAAGCTTGCCGAGGCTGTCGATTGGATCCGTGAGAATTCCCCGAATAAAGAATTCTTACAGACGGCCGATGAATTTTTAAACGACGTAGAAAACGCAGGCAAGTGTCGATGTCCAAATTGCGGGAAATATCACCGCGTCAATGCCTGATTCATACAAACTCGGATAGGATCCAGGGTCTATCACAATGGAGCTCAAAGGCGGTTTGCTGGAGCGCAAACCTATAAATGGGTATCGACGGTCGGGGACAGGGAGAAGGCTCACAGAGCGCGTTTATACGGCAAGAGAGATTGATATAAAAAGTTTGTCAGGCATTCCCGGGTTATGCCCTTTCCGGGGGTGCCATTCCCGAGGGTACTCGTTCACTCCGTACGGGTACCCCAAAAATACTATAAACAAAGGTTCCGCATGAAAACATTTAAAGTTTACACTGATGAATTTAACATTGGCGTGCCGACAAAATACATCCTTGAAATCTATCAGCGAAAATCTTTTACCGAGACCTATCAAGCGGTAGATGCAAACGGGCAGCCGGTCAATTTACCACCGTATGCAATCGCAATGCAGATAAAGAGGGATGTTAATTCAGATGTTCCGCTTGTGGAGTTATCACCAGGTAACGGTATTGAGATTGACGGGGACGAATTGACTGTAAAACTCACTTCGGAATAGACTGAAAAAATGGTAGGTTCTGCCGTCGGTGATGTGATGTTCGTTAAAGATGGTATCGTTCAATATCCGTTGAGGTTTGATTTTAGTGTTCCCCCATCGGTAACCAGGTAAACAAATGAACTATCGAAATGAAATTATATCCCGGAATATTTCATACCTACTCCGTCGAATGGAGTTCTTGACGGATTGGGAGCGCGGTTTCATTGAATCTGTTGATTCTCAGAAAAAAGACCTCACTCAAAAACAATTTAACCGGCTCCAGGAGATAACGGAGAATGTAAAACGTAAAGAGTTGATGGGATAATGAATAACCCGAACCCTGAAAAATTCCGTCAGAACATCGATACAATCCGGGAACATGCCCGGATCCTACCATTCCGAGATCGGAAATATTTCTGGTCGATTGAATCACAGCTCGAGAAGAAGCCGATCGAAGATTTCAGTGAGTCACAGTACAACATCATTAATGAGATTGCCCGGCGTGTCGTGAGGAAAGCGAAACGCGGGCATATCAAATCCAGTCAACATAAACCAGGTGATAAGTTATGAGAAATCCGGATCCGGAAGCCTTCGCGAATAACATCGAAACCATTGAAGAACATTTCAACTTCCTATCGGCTGGCGATCGGAAATATATAAATCTCATAATAAAACAAATGGAGAAGAAGCCGGTCCAGGATTTCAACCGGAAGCAATTCAATATGGTGAATGAGATAGCGCGGAAGCTCCGGAGTAAAGTAAGGCGGGTGAAAAAGAATCAGCCGGGACGGCTCCCCGAATCATAGCGGGGTATCAGTGCCATTGCCAAATGATCTTAACCATTCACTGCCGGACCGGATAAAGTGTGTAAACACTAACCGGCCGGTCCCCTCTTTTAGGAGTCCGGATTTAGCCATCTGTTTACACAAAAGTTTTCCAGATTTTAATAATTACCTTATATGGCTCATATATGCGGTATCTGTGGGCGATACTGGATTTGAACCAGTGACCTCACGGATGTGAACCGTGCGCTCTGACCAACTGAGCTAATCGCCCTGAAATTAAAATATAATGAAGTTTGTTTACATTGACAATCTGCAAT
>SLIA01000065.1 GCA_007135935.1 Wenzhouxiangella sp. | reverse complement strand
GGGGCGAAGCGAGCGTATCAGCGTCCCGGACGGGGCAAAGCCCCGGTCCGGGACCCCCGTCCAGGCGCAACACGGTCGGGGCGAAGCGAGCGTATCAGCGTCCCGGACGGGGCAAAGCCCCGGTCCGGGACCCCCGTCCAGGCGCTACGCGGTCGGGGCGAAGCGAGCGTATCAGCGTCCCGGACGGGCCAATCTCCGGTCCGGCTCCGGACGCCGAGTGCTGACCGCGCTATGCCGCGGTCAGCCGGACTCGTCTGGTTGCTCCCGCCCCTGCATGAACAATTCCCTCGCCGCCCTGATCGCCACCACCAGCGCCAGGATGGCAAAGGTCAGCGCGAACACGAAACGGTCGCCGGGTTGGCCGGGGGCAATGCTGACGAAATAGATCGCCGCCGGCAGTGCGATCGCGATCTTCGCGATCCGGGTTGCGCGGTCGGACAGCAGTCCGAGCCACAGCACGGCAAAGCCGAGCACGACCAGGCTGGAGATCACCACGAATCCATTCATTCCGTTTCCTTGTTACTCAGTTGATTGAGCCATCTTTCGGTCGGAATTTTGGGAACCGCAGATAAACGCAGATTGTTGATCTGACTCATGGATCTCAGCGATTCTTGGACGGCCAGGCTCACATGCGTCCACGGGCCGAGACACATGAGTGCGACGCTCTCGGGTTGGGGACGATTGCAGCTGCCATTGCTACTGCAAGTCCCTGAATCTGCTTTAATCCGCGTTAATCCGCGTTCATCTGCGGTTGCATGATTCAACTCGGGGCCATGGCTGAGATGCATGCGTAATCAGGTTCCGTTTCCGACTCTGCATCAGACTTTCCCCATGATACCGACTTGACCATTGTCGGCAGGCACTCCGGAGCACTCTTCACATTCCACCGCCCGGGACGGGCGTAAGGTTCGCTTCTCGCCAACCAGCCAACGACCAAAACGAGGGGAATGACCGATGAGTGACCTGATCCAGTTGATTTACGCCAGCCGCTCCAACGTGGCTGCATCCGACAATCCGACCGGCGTCGAACCGGCGATCGGGCGGATTCTTCAGCAGTCTCGCCGTAACAACAAACCGAAGGAAATCGGCGGTGTGCTGTGCTACGGGGACGGCAATTTCTTCCAGTGCCTGGAAGGCGAGTACGATATCGTCCAAGCGTTGTACGACCAGTTGCACGAGGACGAACGCCACCGGGATGTGACGCTACTCAAGAAGCGCCCGGTCGAGCAGCGCCAGTTCAAGCTCTGGGCCATGAAGTATCTCTCGGTCGACGAGCAGGTGCGTGGTGCCCTTGAAAAAGCCGGGCTCGAACAGTTCGATACCTTCCGGTTCGACGATGAACTGATTGATGAAATGCTCACGGTGCTGCACCAGTCCACCGAGGTGCAACGCACCCCGGCCGGTGATCGGTCCGCCGCCGCGACCGGAAGCGCCGGGAAAGAGAGTGCCGACAATACGTTCTGGTTGCTGGCAGGCGCCGGTGCCATGGCATTTGCCACGCTGGCCGCCATCGCCGTGGTCGTGTTGTAGGGGCGCTGCTGCCTGATCGCCTCGGGTCGGGCGGCAGCCGTGCGACAGGCGGTATCATGGCCTGGTTGAAACGCAACCGAGGTGCCTCCCCATGACCCGTGATCGAGTATTGACGCCCCGGCAGGCCGCCGGGCTGCTCCAGGTAGCCTGCCAGGATATCGAGTCGGAGATTGCTCAGGGTCGGCTGACCTCGTTCCGGGTTGGCCGGCATGTCCGCATTTCCCGTGCCGACCTCGACCGTTATGTTGCCGAACAGGGTGCGACGCCGCCTGGTGGCGGCAAGGCGCGCTGGCCGGTGTTGCTGGCCACTGGCCTCGTGATGACGCTGGGGCTGGCCTGGGCGGCTGCCGACTTCCCCTTTCCGCATTGGCCGCATGAGGAGATCGGTCCGCAACAGGCGCTTTTCGTCGATGAAACGGCCGCAACGGCACCCGATCCGGACGATTTTGCGCCGATCAATGCACCGCTGGACTATCGGCGCTACAACGAAGCCGCCAACCCCGGGGATGCCGGCTACACCCACATGCTGATGAGCCTGCAGCACCTCAACGAGGTGCCGCCCGACAGCACCTCCTATCCCTGGAGCCTGTTCGTCAACCTGGACACCAATCATGACCGGGGCGATGCGGTGGGCAGCATTGTCAATCTCTGGAAGCGGGGTTCGGGCTGGTCGACTGCCTACCATGCCGATGTCTTTGCCTATGGCTCCGGAGCGGCGATCGGCAGCAACATCGAGACCTACGACCTGGGCGAGGACCGTTCCCACCTGATCGGCCTGAATGTCCAGAACAAGGCGCATCGCGGCAGTGCCGGGCTGCAGGTCCAGACCGGTCCGCTGCCCGAGTCGCACCCGTGGTGGGAGCCGGGCATGGATGGGGGCTGGAATGCGGGCCTGCGCCTTTCCGGCATGCCCGGGGCCGGCCATTATCGTACCGGCATCGAGTTTGACCGGTACACGCACGGCCGATATGGCTTGCGCATGCTCGGCCGATTCGAGACCGGTATCGATCTCGGCGACAACAGCTTGCGCGTCAATGGCGGAGTGCCCATCGAACTGGATGGTCGCAGCGGGGTAGCCCTGCGCTACAACCCCGACCTGGCGCGCATCGAATTCGTCAGCGGTGATCACACCATTGCCTGGCTCGATGTCCATCATCGCGATGTCGATCTGGGTCGGTGACGGGCCGAACAGCCCCGGGGGCAAATCAGGTCTGGCAAGGTCGGTCCGCTTGGGCGACAATTCCGCCCCATGACTGAAACCAAGACTCTTTCCGGCGAATTCGAACAACAACCCCTGCGCACCTACGCCGAGCGCGCCTACCTCGACTATGCCATGTACGTGGTGCTCGACCGTGCCCTGCCGAACGTGGGCGACGGTCTCAAACCCGTACAGCGGCGCATCGTCTATGCCATGAGCGAGCTGGGCCTGAGTGCTGCGTCCAAGCACAAGAAGTCGGCGCGCACGGTCGGCGACGTAATCGGCAAGTTCCATCCGCACGGCGACTCGGCCTGCTACGAAGCCATGGTGCTGATGGCCCAGCCATTCTCTTACCGCTACCCGCTGGTCGACGGCCAGGGCAATTTCGGCTCGCCCGACGATCCCAAGTCCTTTGCCGCCATGCGCTACACCGAATCGCGCCTGGCGCCGTATGCGAAAACCCTGCTGGCCGAGCTGGGGCAGGGCACGGTCGAGTGGGTGCCCAATTTCGACGGCACGCTCAAGGAGCCGAAGCTTCTGCCGGCGCGCCTGCCCAACGTGTTGCTCAATGGTGGACAGGGCATTGCCGTGGGCATGGCCACCGACATTCCGCCGCACAACCTCAAGGAAGTCGTCTCGGCCTGCATTCGCCTGCTCGAGGCGCCGAAGCGAACCACCGTGGCCGAGCTGTGCGAACACATTCCCGCACCCGATTTCCCGGGCGGGGCGGAGATCGTCAGTTCGCGTGAAGAGCTGCAGCGTGTCTACGAAACCGGCAACGGCGCCGTTCGCCAACGCGCGAAATGGGAGCGCGAGAACGGCGAGGTCATCATCACCGCCCTGCCGCACCAGGTCTCGCCGGCGAAAGTGCTCGAACAGATCGCCGGTCAGATGCAGGCGAAGAAGCTGCCGCTGGTCGCCGACCTGCGCGACGAGTCCGATCATGAGCACCCGACGCGCCTGGTGATCGTGCCGCGCAGCAACCGGGTCGATCTCGACCAGCTCATGGATCACCTCTTCGCCACCACCGACCTGGAGAAGAACGCGCGCGTCAATCTCAACGTCATCGGCAACAATGGCCGCCCGGGCGTGCGCAACCTCAAGGAAGTGCTGATCGAATGGCTGGACTACCGTCGCCAGACCGTCACCCGCCGCCTGGAACATCGCCTCGACCAGGTCGTCGATCGCCTGCACATTCTCGACGGTTTGCTGATTGCCTTCCTCAATATCGACGAGGTCATCCACATCATCCGCACCGAGGACGAACCGAAACCGGTGCTGATGGAACGCTTCGGCCTGACCGCCACCCAGGCCGAGGCCATTCTGGAACTCAAGCTGCGCCACCTGGCCCGGCTCGAAGAGATGAAGATCCAGGGGGAAAAGGACGAGCTGGAGGCAGAGCGCAAGCAGATCGAGGCCATCCTCGCCTCGCCGAACAAGCTCACGCGCCTGATCCGTGACGAACTGCTCGAGGATGCCGAGAAGTACGGCGACGAGCGCCGCTCGGCAATTGTCGAGCGCGGCACCGCCCAGGCATTGAAGGAAACCGACCTGGTGCCCTCCGAGCCGGTCACCGTGGTGCTGAGCGACAACGGCTGGGTGCGCTCGGCCAAGGGCCACGAAATCAAGCCCGAGGAACTCAATTACCGCGCCGGCGACGGCTTTCTCGCCGCCGCGCGCGGGCGCAGCACGCAGACCGCGTGTTTTCTTGATGCCACCGGGCGCAGTTACTCGCTGATCGCCCATGAGCTGCCCAGCGCGCGCAGTCTCGGCGAGCCGCTGACCGGACGCTTTTCGCCCCCGGCCGGCGCGGCCTTTCGCACCCTGGCCATCGGCGCGCCGGAAGACCGCGTGTTGCTGGCCAGTACCGCCGGCTACGGTTTTGTCACCCAGCTCTCCAACCTGCACACTCGGCAGAAGGCCGGCAAGCAGGTGCTGACCGTTCCCGACGGTTCCGACGTCCTGCCCGTCAGCCCGGTCAACGACACCGAAGAGGGCGTGATCGTGTGCGCCACCACCGAGGGCTACTTGCTGGCCTACTATGTCTGCGACCTGCCGGAGCTGGCCCGCGGCAAGGGCAACAAGCTGATCAATATTCCGCCAAAGGCGCGCAAGGCCGGTGAGCAGATGGCCGGCGCCATCGTCATCGCCCACGGCGAAGACTGCCTGGTCTGGGCCGGCCAGCGCTATCTCCGCCTGAGCTGGAACGACACCGAAAACTACTGGGGCGAACGCGCCCAGCGCGGCCGCAAGCTGCCACGCGGCTTCCAGAAGGTCACGAAGCTGACACTGGCCGAATAGCCGCGCTGCTGTAAAAAAAAGGCGGGACCGAAGTCCCGCCAATACCGGTCAGGGGCCGAACCTGACGGTCAGTTGCCGTGCGCCTGCTTGCGGCGGCGGTACAGGGCCATCCGGGCTACTCCCATCATCAGCAGGATCAACGCGGCCAGCCCGGCCGGTGTCGTCACGGGGACGGCGATGGGCTCGGGCTCGGGGTCGTCCGGCTGATCCTCGCAGATCGCGGAGATGGCAATGGAGAGATCGTCGCTGTCGCCTACATCTCCGAACATCGAGGTGCCGATGATGTCGGCCGTGTTGTCGACGCGCGGATCCTCGGGTTCCGGGCCGCACAGGCCGGTATCCGGATCGGGTACCCACAGCATGTCGACGGTGAGCGGGAAGCGTACTTCACCGGATTCGCCGACCGCCAGGTCGCCGACCTCGTGCAGGCAATCGTCACCCGCGCAGCTCCACGCGGCTGCATTGGGGTTGTCCGCATTGAACGTGGTGTTGGCAGGCACCGTTTCCAGGATGCTCACATCGGTCAGGTCGAGCTCGCCGGTGTTTTCGTAGGTCAGCAGGAATACCAGACTGCCGCCCTGACTTACCGTGCTCGAGGTGTAGGACTTGACGATCGAGATGGCCGGTTCGAGCTGGCGGTTGGTGAACGTGCAGGTCACCACGCCGTCCGGACCGAGCTCGATGTTGTCGATGGTGCTCTCACCCGTGCATTCAGCCGACTCCAGTATCCACCCGGCCGGAACGCTCTCGCTGACCGAGTAGGTGCCGCCGGGCAGCGAGAAGTCGATGGACTCGCCATGAACCAGGCTGAAGCTGTCGAAGCCGCCGGTGCTGTCGGAGCCGGTGAACTCGAAGGACTGCGACTGATCGCCCGACGACACGACCTTCTCGATAAACAGCAGGCCGGGGGTGTCATCACAATCGGCAATGATCGGTGTCGTGTCGGAGTCTTCGTCTTCGGCGTCGCCGTTGACCGAGCTGCCGACGATGTTGGCCGTGTTGTCGACCAGCAGGTTTTCCGGTGGCGGGCCGCACAGCCCGGTTTCCGGGTCCGGGACCCAGACTTCGTCGACGATGAGCCCGAACTCGACCGAGCCGCTTGCGCCGGTTGCCAGGTCGCCAATGCTGAGTTCGCAGGTCGTGCCGGCCTCGCTGCCGTCAGCACAGCTCCAGCCCGGCGTCGAGCCGTCGGCATCGAACGTCGTGTTCTCCGGCACCGTTTCGGTGATCGTCACGTCGGTCAGGTCGATTGTGCCGGTGTTGCTGTAGCTCAGCGTGTAAACCAGCGGCAGTCCCTGGCCGATGAGGATGTCGCCGTCAGTCTTGATCAGCTCGATGTCAGGCTCGAGTTCGCGGTTGGTGAACGTGCAGGTCACGTTCTCGCCTTCGCCCAGGGCCACGCTCACGCCGTTGCCATCATCGATCGGGGTGACGTTGGCCGGGTCGGTGCCTTCGCACTCGATGCCATCCAGGGCCCAGCCGGCGGGCACCAGCTCGGTGGATGTGTAGGTGCCGGCGGGCACGTCCATCTCCACGATCATTTCACCATCGCTGAGGGTGCCGGACAGGTCGCCGATGAACTCGAATACCTGCTCGGAGCCTTCGGGAATGGTCTGCTTGACCACGGCGATGCTGCTCAACTGCGTATTGGTGAAGGTGCAGATCACCGTCTCGCCAGCGGCCAGTTCCACGGTCTCGCCGACGATCGGTCCGGCGTCGCCGAACAAGTCGCTTCCGGCCCACTCGCTGCTGCTGGCTACACCGCCCTGGCAGTCGATGGTCGGGTCGGCCCAGCCTTCCGGAACGACTTCACCGATAGTGTAGGCGCCGGGCTGGAAGTGGTCGGATGCTTCGTCACCGTCGCCCAGCATGGTGTTCAGGGCGCTGCCATCGGGTCCGACGAACTCGAACATCTGGTCACTGCCCGGCGGAATGGTGAACTTGCGCACGATGATCTGACCGTCGCGCGTGTTCTCGAACAGGCAGCCGATGGTGTCACCGAAGGCCAGCTCGAAAGTCACCGTTCCCGACTCGAGATCCCCGGTGATGGTGGTCTCGTTGCCTTCGGCATCGATCTGGGTGCAGTAGACATCGGTCAGCTCCCAGTTCTCCGGCAGGTCGGTTTCGGTGAAGGTGTATTCACCCGGCTCGATGCCGGTGAACTCCGTGCTTGCGCTGCCGCCGTCGGTGATCAGCGTGAACTGGTCGATGATGCCGCCCTCGTCCTCGAAGGTGAAGCCGAACTCGTCATTGCCGCCGATGGTGCTCTTGGTCAGGCTCACCGTACCCGGAAGGGCGTTTTCGAAGGTGCAGGTGACGTGCTGCCCGGGCAGGATGTCGACGATGATGGTGCCGTCGGCATTCTCCACGATCTGTTCGGGCCCGACGTTGCAGAACGAATCCAGCAGGATCCAGTCGGAATCGCCGAGATGCTCGGTCACATCGTAGGTGCCGGCTTCGAGGTCGCCGAAGACGACTTCGGGTGGATCGTCCACGGCCGTGTCGATGCTGAACCACAGCGGCTCTGTGCCATCGCCCAGGGCGTCACTGCTGAAGTCGAAGATATCGTCGCCGCCGATGGCGATCTTGCGCACGGTCAGGCTGGCGCGCTGAACATTGGTGAATGTACAGGTCACCGTCTCGCCGGGCTGCAGGTCGATGCTTTCGGGCGTGTTGTCGCCGTCGCAGGTCGCCGAGACCAGATCCCAGTCCTCGGGGACCGTCTCGGATACCGAGTAGGCGCCCGCCTCGGAGCTGGGCAGCAGGTTGCCGGTCACCAGATCCTCGCCGGCGCCAAGCGTGAAGTCGCCGGCAAAGTTCGAAGTGAACTCGAACAGTTGCTCGGTATCCGACGGGGTGGCGATCTTCCCGACCACGATGGTGCCGCGATCGATGGCGTTGGAGAAGGTGCAGGTCACCGTCTCGCCCGGCTGCAGATCGATGCTGTCGGGATCGCTGCCGTCGTCGCAGGTCGCCGATACCAGGCTCCAGCCCGCAGGTACGGTTTCGGAAACGGAGTAACTGCCGGCTTCCGAACTGGGCAGCAGGTTGCCGGTGCTCAGGTCCTCGCCGGCGCCGAGCGTGAAGTCCCCGGCGAAGTTCGAGCTGAAGTCGAACATCTGGTCGGTGTCGTCCGGGTCGGCGATCTTCTCGACCACGATGGTGCCATCACGTGCATTGGTGAACGTGCACGACACATTGCCACCTTCTGCCAGATCAATCGTTGCCGTGG
>SLIA01000269.1 GCA_007135935.1 Wenzhouxiangella sp. | reverse complement strand
CCGTTTCGGCGCACAGCGCCTGGCAGATGCGCAGGTCCTTGAGCAGCAGTTTCGGGTCGAAGCCGACCTCGAAGGAATCGGCCAGCATGGTCGCGCCGCGCTTGTCGAGAAACCAGTTGCCGGCCGCGCCGCCGCCGAGTAGTTCCAGCATGGCTTCGCGCGGCAATTCGAGTTTCTCCATCAGCGCCAGCGATTCGCACACCGCCTCGGCAATGCCGGCGACCATCAACTGGTTGACGGCCTTGGCCGCCTGGCCGCTGCCCGACGGGCCCAGGTGGCGAATCACGCGGGCGTAATGGCTCATTGCCGGGCGAATACGCTCGAGCGCACGCTCGTCGCCCCCGGCCATGACCGCGAGCCGGCCCGATTGCGCGCCCTCCACGCCGCCGGTTACCGGGGCGTCGATAAAGGCCACGCCGATGTCTTCGAGCGCATTGACCATCTCGCGCGCTGTCGCCGGGGCGACGGTGGAGTGGTCGACCAGGATCTGGCCGGCGGCCAGGCCGGGTTCGAGCAGCTCGACGACGGCGCGCAGGTCATCATCGGTCGACACACAGATGAAGATGGCATCGACTCCCGCCACGGCCTGCGCCGGATCGTCGGCGACCTGGACGGCGGGATGTGCGGCGATGAACCGCGCCGCGCGCTCCGGGCTTCGGTTCCAGATGGTGGCCAGTACGCCGGCTTCGGCCAGGTGGCCTGCCATGGGTGCGCCCATGGCGCCCAGTCCGATCCATGTTGCTTTCATTTCCTAAGCACTCCAGGTAGGTGTAAGCCGACTGCTTCAGCTCTCCAGGTAGGTGTAGGCCGACAGCCCCTCGGCCAAAAGCCGTTCCATGGCTTCGGCCTCGGCCTTGTCGAGACCGGCGGCAGCCACCCGGGCGCGGCAGGCGGTCATCAACGCGCGTGGGTCGTAGCCGACCAGTTCGAGCAGCATGTCGGCCGAATCGCCGCTTTTGGCCTGCTCCAGGGTGAACTGGTCGGTGTCGAGTCGAACATCGACGCTGTCGGTGTCGCCGAACAGGTTGTGAATGTCGCCCAGGGTTTCCTGGTAGGCCCCGGCCAGAAAGAAACCCAGCAGGTAGGTTTCGTCGTCGCCGATGCGATGTACCGGCAGGGTCGGTTCGAGCAGGCCACGGTCGACGTAATGATCGATGCGTCCGTCGGAATCGCAGGTCAGGTCCTCGAGCACGGCGCGTTCGGTCGGCGTCTCGTCCAGGCGTTCCAGCGGCACGATGGGAAAGACCTGGTCGATGGCCCAGATGTCGGGCAGCGACTGGAAGATCGACAGGTTGATGAAGTATTTGCTCGACAGTTGATAGCCGATCCGCTCGCGCAGTTCGCGATGGCGACGGTGGTCCGGGTCCAGGCGCCTGGACACGGCCGCGAGAATCGCGTTGAACAGCGGTTCGAGCCGGGCCCGGTCGTTCAGGCCGAGGTCGCCGTAGAGAAACCGGTTGCGCCCCTCTTCGAGCAGGTGTTCGGCCTCGAGAAAGCTTTCCTCGGGTTCGCGCTCGTCGACCTGGTCGAGTCTCTCGGCCAGGTGGCGGATCAGCGGATGGGACTGTTCGACCGCCTGTCCTTCGTCCTGCGGCAGGGTCTCGGTGGCGGTGACGTTGGCCACCAGCACGGCATGGTGGGCGGTCAGCGCCCGCCCGGATTCGGATACCAGGTCGGGCATGGCCAGGTCGCGCTCCCGGCACAGTTCGGCAATGCCGCCGACGATGGCCTGTGCGTATTGCTCCAGCGAGTAGTTCATCGAGCAGTAACTGCGCGTTCCGCCGCCCTCGTAGTCCACGCCCAGGCCGCCACCGATGTCGATGATTCGCACGTCAACGCCGGCGGCCACCAGTTCGCTGAAGTAGCGCCCGGCCTCGCGCACCCCGCGCTGGATATCGCGCAGGTTGGAAATCTGCGAGCCCATGTGGAAATGCAGCAGGGCCAGCCACGACAGGCAGCCAGCCTGGCGCATGGCGTCGATCAGTGTCAGTACCTGGCTGGCGGCCAGCCCGAACTTGGCGCGCTCGCCGCCGGTGTTCTGCCAGTTGCCGCTGCCCAGCGAAGACAGGCGCAGGCGCACGCCCAGCATCGGCTCCACGCCAAGACGCCGGGCCTCGCGCTCGATCAGCGGCCACTCATTGGGTTTTTCGATGACGATGACGGGCTTCAGGCCCAGCTTCTGGCCGCTCAGCGCCAGGCGAATGAAGGCGGTGTCCTTGTAGCCGTTGCAGATGATGGTGGTGCCGGGGCGGCTGACGGCCAGTGCGGTGATCAGCTCGGGCTTGGAGCCGACTTCCAGCCCCATGCGCTCGACGCCCGCCAGGGTGCGCACCACGCTGGCTTGCTGATTGACCTTGATCGGGTAGACCGGCGTGTAAGCGCCCGCGTAGTCGTGATCGCCGATGGCTGCATCGAAGGCCTGCATCAGTTGCCGGGCCCTGGACTCGAGGATCTGCGGGAAGCGCAGCAACAGCGGCAGCCGCAAACCCTCCTGCCGGGCCCGCTCGACGATGGCGGCCAGTGACGCCTGCCGGTTGTTCTCGGGCCGGACCAGCATACGCCCCCTGTCATCGACATCGAACAGCCCCTCGGACCAGCGATCGATGGCATACCGGCGGCGGGCCTGTTCGGCAAGCTGTTTTCCGTTGGTGGTCATGCATCCGCTCGCGCCTGGTCAACCCCGGATTGTAACCGGGTGCGGGCACGGGTCTGCTTTCCTGCTAACATCGGGCGCACCCATTCAAACCCGCGATTCGCCATTGTCATGTTGCCAAGCAGCCACAAGTGGTTCACCGAGCCGTGCATGGAAGCCGGCGTTGCCGCGTCCTGGACGATCGAGAAACACCTCGCCCGCGAGGTCACCGACTACCAGACCATCGACATCTACCAGACCAGTCACTGGGGCAACCTGATGGTGATCGACGGCTTCGTCATGCTCACCGCGCGCGACAATTTTCTCTACCACGAGATGCTCACCCACCCGGCACTGTTCAGCCACGAATCGCCGGCTCGCGTGGTCGTCATCGGTGGTGGCGACTGCGGCACCCTGCGCGAGGTGCTCGCCCATCGCAACGTGCGTCACTGTACCCAGGTCGAGATCGACGAGCAGGTCACGCGGCTGTCGGAGAAGTTCTTTCCCGAGCTGTGCGAGCGCAACGACGACAAGCGTGCCGAACTGGTGTTCGACGACGGCCTGGCTTATGTCAGGAACCTGCCACCGGGCAGCGTGGATGTCATCATCGTCGATTCCACCGACCCGATCGGGCCGGCCGAGGGGCTGTTCGGGCCGGATTTCGTCGCCGACTGTTTTGCCGCGCTGTCCGACGGCGGCATCATGGTGCAGCAAAGCGAGTCGCCGCTGATTCACCAGAAGCTGATTGCCGGCGTTCGCGGCAACATGCAACAGGCCGGCTTCGAGACCATTCGCACGCTGGGCTTTCCGCAGCCGTGCTATCCCTCGGGCTGGTGGTCGGCCACCCAGGCCAGAAAGGGCGGATCACTCGAACCGGCCGATCCGGCCCGTTTCGAGGCCAGCGGCATCACCACCCGCTATTTCAACCCCGGCGTCCACGCCGGCGCCCTGGCCACCCAGATTCCCTAAAACCGAACGGGCAGCCCGAAGGCTGCCCGATTCGATCATTGCGCACTTGCCCGCAGTCCGGGCAAGTCGCATCATCTTGCGAGTCCCGAGTCCCGAGTCCCGAGTCCCGAGTCCCGAGTCCCGACCAATCAGCAATCGCCGATGCGCTCGCCGCTCATCTCGATGGTCATCTCCATCGGACCCATCGGGGTTTCCATTTGCCCCTTGATGGTGCCGTTGGCCCTGTCGCCGTGGAAATGCATGGTCGCGTCCATGGTCATCTCGGTGCCGTCGGGGCCGCGACAGACCATGGAGTAATCCATGCCGTCGCTGCGAATGTCCTGGTGAGTGATGTCGCACTCCTCGACATCTTCGAGAAACGCGTCACCGCGCTCGATGTCTTCCAGGGTCACGCATTCCTGGTTGGTGTGTTCCTGGTCGGGGATGGGCACATCCGACTGGAAAGTCATCTTGTTGTTGTATTCCCACATACCCGGTTCCAGGTTGGGGGATTCGGCCATGGCCGAGGTGCCGAGGGCCAGCAGGGCGGCGGCGGTGATTGCAGTCAAGCGCATGAAACATTCCTCCGTTGATGTCGGCCCCGATGGCCGGCATGTTTTTTTGAGTGTGAAACGATGTCAGTCTGTCTTACGGGCTGAGGCAGCAAAACCTGCCAGTCCGCTCCAGTTCACGGTTTCATTCTACCCCCGCTCCCGCAAGACTGCCTGAATTGACGGTGAACCCGGCCGACATGGCCGGTTCAGCCGCTGCCGGCCCGGGGGGCCGTGGCGTATTGGGCCAGCGGATGCCGTAATGAGTGATAAGGCTGGATCGGCCAGCTTCGATCAGGGAGATTTGCAATGAGTGAAGAGAATAATCCGGAACCCCCCGGGACGGACCAGCAAGAGCCGGACGAGCAAGCGCAGGAAACCGGACGTGGTGATCGTGTCGACACTGCCGGCGGCGGTGCTGGCGCGGGCATGAGTTATCCGCAGTACCTGGCCGCCCTTTACAAGCGGCCCGATGAGCTGCTCGACGATACGACTCGCGGGCTCAAGGTCTTCGGGTTGATCAACATGGGCGCGCTGGTGGTGCTGATTGCGCTGTCATCGTTCGTGCAGCGCATCGCCATGACCACGACCAGCGGCGTGCGATTCTCCTGGCTGGTCAACGGCATCAAGTTCGGGCTGTCGTTCGCCATCCCCATCGCCATCGTCCTGTTTGCGTTTCAGTGGTATGCCAAGCGCCAGGAGCGTGAATACAGTCTGGACTTTTTCATCGAGAAGTTCGGTGCCGCCATGGCGCTGCCGGCGGTGCTGGTGGCCATCGCCATCCCGCTCAACCTGATCGGCGTCACCATGCATTCCTGGTTCCGGGGCGCCGGGCTGTTCTTCATCTATATCGGCGTATTCCTGATGAGCTACCTGTTCATCGCCCCGCAGCGTCTCAAGGTGGCAGTGGTGTTCACCCTGGCGTTCTACTTTGCCTACCGGCTGATCTGGTTGCTGATGTAGGTGTCAATCATCCGGCGCTGAAGTTGGCCGGCTGAAACGTTATATTATTGCGCGTGATGACACGCGCGACCGCCACACCGCCCGCGGCCAGGATGTCGGTCCTGGCCGTTTTGTTCTTTGCCTCCGGGTTCGCCGCCCTGGTTTATCAGGTACTGTGGGTGCGCGAACTCGGCTTGCTGTTCGGCTCCACCGCCCAGGCCGCGGCCCTGGCCATTGCCGTGTTCTTTGCCGGCATCGCCGCCGGCGGTTGGTTCTGGGGCCGGCGCGCGCGCCGGCTGGCCAGCGGCCTGGCCGCATTCGGCTGGCTGGAGGTTGCGGTGGCGGCTACTGCACTGGGGCATTTCGTGCTGCTCGATGCCTACCAGGCGCTGTATCCGGCGCTGTATCCGGTCATTGGCGACGTGCCCATTGCCGATACGCTGTTCAAGATCCTGCTGGCCGCGCTGATTCTCTTCCCGGTCTCATTTCTCATGGGCGGCACCCTGCCGGTGCTGGGCCAGTATCTGATCCGCCAGCCGGCCGAGCTGGGTCGGCTGGGCAGTCTGCTTTATGCCGTCAATACCGGTGGCGCCGCGTTTGGCGCGCTGGCCGCCGGGTTCGTGCTGCCGGTGTGGCTGGGTTTTGCCGGTGCCTATGGCGTGGCGGTGTTGCTGGATCTCACCATTGGCCTGCTCGCACTGTCGCTGGCCCGGCGCTGGGTTGAACCTGTTCCTCAGTCTGCCGAGCGGGACGCGCCAGCGGCTCCGGGCCGGGAGCCGGGCAGGCCTTCATCCTTGCTGTGGGCACTGGCGTTCACTTCCGGGTTCGTGGCTATTGCCGTGGAAGTGGTCTGGACGCGCCTGTTCGCGCAGGTGTTACAGAATTCGGTCTATACCTATGCCCTGGTGCTTGTGGTGTTCCTGCTGGCGCTGACCCTGGGCGCGACGCTGGCCAATCGACTCAGCCGGGTTCGACGGGTGGCCGCTGATCGCATCATTCTGGGGCTTCTGCTCATTGCCGCCGTGCTGGTGGCGGCTTCGGCCTGGCTGTTCCAGGCCGCGACCGGTGGCCTGGGCTATATCGGTGCCGGGCACGACTGGTGGGAATACCTCACCAGCGTGATCACCGTGGCGGCCGTGGTCATGCTGGTGCCGGGCATCATGCTGGGCACGGTGCTGCCCTACCTGTTGCGATTGCTCGAGAGCAGCACCGCGAGCACCGGCGAGATCATCGGCCGGCTGGTGGCTACCAACACGGTGGGCGCCATCGCCGGTGCGCTGCTGGCCGGATTCGTGCTGCTGCCACTGGTCGGCCCGGCCGGGAGCCTGATGATTCTCTCGGCGGCCTATCTGCTGGTCATGGCGGCCTTCATGGTGTTGCGTGAGCATGGCGGCGGCCGGACGCTGGCGTTTGCACCCGCCGCACTGGCGCTGGGCCTGCTCGTAGCCCCCACCGACTGGGCCACCCGCGTCTACCTCAATCCCGTCCATGGCGAGCGACTGGTGGAATTGCGCGAGGGCAGTCACGCCGCCGCCGCGGTGATCGAACGCGACGATCATCTGCTGATCCGGGTCAACAACCACTACACCCTGGGCGGTACCGGCGCACTGGAATCGGAGCGCAACCAGGCGCTGATTCCGATGATGCTGCACCCGGACCCGCGTGACGTTTTCTTTCTCGGCATGGGCACGGGCATCACCGCCGGGGCATCGTTTCTGTTTCCGGTCGAGCAGGTGGTGGTGTGTGAGATCCTCCCGGAGGTCGTGCACCTGGCCACTGCCCATTTCGGTCCCTGGACCGAGGGGCTGTTCGAGGACGAGCGCGTGAGGATTCACGCCGAGGATGGCCGCAACTGCCTCAGGCGCAGTCGACAGACCTACGATGTCATCATTTCCGATCTGTTCACGCCGTGGAAGGCCGGCACCGGCAATCTGTATACCCTGGAACATTTCCAGACCGCCGCCACGCGCCTCAACGAGGGCGGGCTGTTCGTGCAGTGGGTGCCGACCTACCAGGTCTCGGAGAAGGAATTCGGCATCCTGGCGCGCACCATGGACGAGGCCTTCGACCAGGTCGTGCTGTGGCGCGGCGACCTGTTTCCCGACCAGTCCATCGTCGCGCTGGTCGGGCAGAACCGGGCCGAGCCGCTGGACCCGCAGGTGCCCATCGCCCACGGCCGCGCCCTGGCCGGCAATCCCGATCTGCCCGATGATCTGCTGGCCGCGGTCAACCTGCGCTTCTATGCCGGCAACATCACTGCCTCGGGCTTGTTCGACGAGGCGGCCATCAACACCGACCGACGCCCGCTGATCGAGTACCAGGCGCCCAGAACCCAGCGTGCCGTGCAGGCGGGACAGGCGCGCTGGTTGACCGGGGATCAGTTGGGTCTGCTCTACGAGCGTCTGATTCAGAACCCTGGCGTGGGCAGCGATCCCTACCTGGCTCGCCTCGATGCCGCCCAGCGCGATTACGTGATCGCCGGGCGCAGCTATTACCACTACGGCGTCTACCGCCGGGCCGGCCGTGAGGAGGAGGCCGATATGCTGCTGGCCGACTTCATCGCGCGCACACCTTTTGAGCGCGCACCGCCCGAGCCGGAGCAGCCCGAGACGCTGTCGGGCTGGGAGGAATTCGGGCGGCGTTGAACGGGCCCGTCCGAGGCCGCCAGGTGATGGTGGTGTCTGGAGGCGTTCGGGCTTGCGATTGGATCTCGACATGTGCCAGAAAAGTTATGTTATATTGTTTCGTTACAGGTCAGCCGTGCCGCCAGTCGGCGGGGGCTGGCATTCATTGACGCAAACCACAGAGTTTCAGGAGATCCTGAGATGAGAGCATTCTGGATACTGGCCCTGACCGCCGCATTCGCCAGCGGCAGCGTCGTGGCCGAGGAACCGACACTGGAAGAGCTGATGCGCAAGATCGAGGCGCTCGAAGAGCGTGATCAGGAGCGTCAGGAACGGATCGAAAATCTTGAGACCGAGTTGCGTGCCGCGCAGGCGCTCGAGGAAGATGAGGCGGAAGAAGGCGATGACGAGCGCGCCGCGCCGCGCCCGGCTGCTACCGGTGCCGGCCCGCAGGCCGATCCGCTCGACCCCACCCCGGCACGCATGCGCGCCCGTCCCATGGCCACCGGCGAGGTGACCTCCGGCACCGCATTCAATCCGGCCATTTCGGTGATTCTCGACGGCTACTATGCCCACTTCAGCGATCATCTGGATGATCCGGCCGGCTTCGATTCCGGTCACAGCCACGCTCATGGGGGCCATGGCCATGGCATCGAGGAGGGCTTCAATCTGCGCGAGGCCGAAGTGACCTTCACCGGCAGTGTCGACCCTTACTTCGACATGATGGTAATGGCCGCCATCAGCGACCACGGCATCGAGCTGGAAGAAGCCTACATCACCACCCGCTCGCTGCCCCAGGGTCTGCAGGTCAAGGCCGGCAAGTTCTTAAGTGATGTCGGCTACATCAACAAGCAGCATCCGCATGACTGGTTCTTTGTCGACCAGCCCTGGTTCCGCGAGCTGATCTTCGGCGAGGAAGGCCTGAGCGAGACCGGGGTGCAACTGTCCTGGCTGGCGCCATTCGACACCTACACGCGTTTCGGTGTCGAGGTGCTCGAAGGCAGCAGCGATGGCGTGGCCAGTTACCTGGGTGAGAGCCGGCACGAGATGGTGACCATTCTGCCTGGTGAGGACAACGAGCCGATTCGCAATCGCTGGCGGGCCGACAAGGGCCTGCGTGAACGGGATGGGCCGCGTCTGTTTACCGGTTTCGTCAAGTGGGCACCCGACCTGGGCTTCGATCACGCCATGCAGCTCGGCGCCTTCGGTGGGGTCAGCCAGGTCTGGCAGGATGAAACGGCGCATTCCTCCGGTCGCCTGGAAACCTGGGACGGTGACAGCCGCTTTATCGGCGCCGACCTGGTCTACAAGTACGGTCGCGGTGGCCTGATGGGGCACGGCAATTTCGTCTTCCAGGCTGAATACGCATTGCGTGAGCGCGATGTCGAATTCCAGAGCCGTCAGTTCACCGATTTCTCCAACCTGGTCCCGACCGGTCCGGCCGATGATCCCGATCGTCGCGATCAGACCTGGCGCCAGGATGCCTTTTACATGCAGGGCGTCTACGGTTTCGCACCGCGCTGGAATGCCGGCCTGCGCGTTGACGGCGCGGGCCTGACCAACCGCGCCTACGATGGGGGTACGGATAGCCTCGGCCGGCGCGGCATGCGTGACGATCTCGATGCCTCCTGGCGCTACAGCGGCCAGGTGACCTATGCCCCGACCGAGTTCTCACGCCTGCGCGCGCAGGTCAGCTACAACGACATCGCCGACGGACACGACGCCTGGCAGTTCATGCTGCAGTTCAACATGAGTCTGGGCGTACACGGCGCCCACGCGTTCTGATTGCTGCCCGGAGCAGGGCTCACCGGCAGGGAACGACCTGCCGGTGAAGCCGAATCGATCGGAATACTGTCCAATACCGGGAGAATGAAATGAAGAGATTGTTCCTGACACTGATTCTTTTGCTGGCGTCCATGGCCGCCAGTGCCGAAGTGCGCGTGGTTGCCACCGTGCCCAACATGGGCATGCTGGCCGAAACCGTCGGCGGTGATGCCGTACACGTCACCGTGCTGGCGCCGCCGGATCGCGATGCCCATTACCTGGAAGCGCGTCCGTCCATGATGGCCGCGCTGCGCCGGGCCGACCTGGTGGTCGCTGTCGGCGCCGAACTGGAAGTGGGCTGGCTGCCGGCCGCACTGCAGGGCGCGCACAACCCCAACGTCCAGGTCGGGCGCCAGGGCTACTTCGAGGGTGCCGCCCAGATCGACCTGATCCAGGTCGGCCTTGCAGCCGATCGAGCTCACGGCGATGTCCACCCGGCGGGCAATCCCCACTACTACTTCGACCCCATTCGCATGGGCGAAGTGGCCCAAGCTCTGGCCGAGCGTCTGGCCGAGTTCGCACCGGACCATGCCGACCAGTTCCGCTCCAATGCCCGGGAGTTCGCCGAGCAGGCCGCCGAGCATGTCGAGCGCTGGCAGGGAATGACCGACGGCGCCCCGGGTGTGGTGTTCTATCACAAGGATGTGGACTACCTGGCCGAGCTGATGGATATCGAGATTCTCGGCTACATCGAGCCTTTGCCCGGCATTCCGCCGACCGCACGCCATCTGAGTGAACTGGTGAGCAGTCTGCGCGGTGAAGAAGGTGTTATTCTTTACGCCGATTTCCAGCCCTCGCGTGGTCCCGAATTCGTCGCGCGCGAGCTGGGCTGGTCGCAGCTACAATTGCCCAACCAGGTCGAGATCGGGGCCGACAGCGAAGCCTATTTCGATCTGATCAATCGCTGGGTGGAGGCCTTCAACCCCTGACTGCAACCGACTCTCCAAAGTCGCTGATCACGCTCGATGAGGTGGTCGCAGGTTATTCGGGGCCCGTCGTGGGCCCCGTTTCTTTCTCGGTGCGTGCCGGGGAAGTCCTGGGTCTGGGCGGCGCCAACGGCGCCGGCAAGTCGACCCTGCTCAAGGCGCTGACCGGCACGGCGAGGGTTCATTCCGGACGCATCCTGCGCGACCCGGCCGTCCGGCTTGCCCACCATCGCCAGCGTCCCGAGCGCCCGCCCGAACTACCGCTGCTGGGGCGCGAGTTGCTGGCCCTGCTCGATGCCGAGGGCGAACCGCCCGCGCTGATCCGCCCGTTGATGGATCGCCCCATCGCCGAAATGAGCGGCGGGCAATACCAGTTCCTGCAGGCCTGGGCCTGTCTCAACAGCCCGGTGGACGTGGTCCTGCTTGACGAGCCCACCAACAATCTCGACGGCGAGGCCATCGAGGCGCTGGGCGCCATGCTGGGAAGCCTGTCTCGCGAGCGCGCCGTGATTCTGGTCAGCCACGAACAGGCCTTCCTGAATGAACACTGCCACCGTCGCCACGATATCGAGCCATGGGTGAGCTGATCTTTTTCGACCCGCTGTTCCGGGTGCCGTTCTTCAACGGCCTGATCCTGGCCGTGGTGCTGTCACTGATGGGCGCCTACCTGCGCCTTCGCGACGAGTGGCTGGCGGCTTTTGCATTGGCCCATGTCGCCGCTGCTGGCGGCGTGTTGTCCTTGCCACTGGGCCTGCCTGTTGTGGTGACGGCCTCGATGGCCGCCGGCCTGGTTGCCCTGCTGCTCAATCTCCTGCCGCGAGCCAACAACAATCACTACGCCTGGACCATCCTGCTGGGCTGGTCGGCGGCGCTGATCTTCGCGGCCAATACCCACCAGGGTTCGGTGGTCGCCGAAAGCCTGCTGCGCGGCCAGCTCTACTTCAGCCATATCGGTCACCTGTGGGCGGCCGGGGCACTGCTGGCATTGCTTTTGGTCAGCCTGCCGTGGCTGTCGAAGCGCTTGATGGTCGGCCGCTTCTTCCCCGACTTCTTTTCCGCCAACCGCCTGCCGGCCTGGCGCCATCGCCTGCTCTTCGGTGTGCTGGTGGTGTTTGCCGCCGTGCTCGGCACTGTGGCCATGGGCGCGGTGCCCGCTTTCGCTATGTTCTTCGTGCCCGCCTGGGTGGCCTTCGCGCTGTGCCGGGGCTGGAAGAAGGCGCTGATGGTCACCGTCGCACTTGGCGTGGTGGCCTATCTCGCCGGCTTCATCCTGGCCATGCAATTCGACCAGCCTTTCGGCGCGGCCCTGGTCGTTGTGCTCGCCGCACTGGCACCGCTGCGACTGCTGGCTCGCTTCGGCAGGATTTAGTCCTTTACGACTCGGGGGAAGTCACAACTACCAGACTCCAGGTTCCAACCGGTGTGCCGGACTCCAGCGGAAGCATTCGCTGAAGGCCTCGCCACCGCGTCGAGCTGAAGCGAATGCTTCCGCTGGAGTCCGGCCTCGAAGCCACAGAACTCCTGAGAGACGCCATTTATTGGCGACGGCGCGTGCCTTCGGCCGGCGAAGCCGTCAGCGGATCTTCCGGCCACGGATGCTTGGGGTAACGGCCCCGCATGTCCTTTCTCACCTCCGGGTAGGCGTTGGTCCAGAAGCTGGTCAGGTCGGCGGTCACCGCCAGCGCTCGCTGGGCCGGGGAAAGTAGGTGCAGCACGACCGGTACCCGTCCGTTGGCGATCTTCGGGGATTCGGTCCAGCCGAACACGCTTTGTAGCTTGGTGGCCAGCACCGGGCCGCCTTCGGCGGTGTAGTCCAGCCGTACCCGCCGGCCGGTGGGGATGTCCAGGTGTGTGGGCGCCAGGCGGGCCAGGTCACGCTGTTGCTCGTAGTCGAGCAGGGCATTGAGCGCGTTGACCAGGTCGAGCTGTTCGACCTCGCGCCAGCGTGTCAGCCCGGCGAGAAAGGGCTTGAGCCAGTTGTCGAGGGTTTCGAGCAGTGAGTTGTCGTCGACGCCCGGCCAGGATTCGGGCCATAGCCCATGCAGCAGCTGCACGCGGGCCTGCCACTGGCGGGCCGCCTCGGTCCAGGGCAAGGCGTCCAGGCCCTTGCGCCGCACGGCCGCGAGCAGGCCGGCTTCGATGGTGGCTGCGTCGGGCCGGTCCAGCTCGGTGCTGTCGAGCACCAGCGCGCCCAGTTTTCTTTCCCGTTTGGCGATGACGGTGCCGCGTCGCTCGTCCCAGTCGGCCGATGTCTCATCGGTGATGTGATCGGCCAGGTCGGTTTCGAGCCGGGCCGGGTCGATGGCCGCGGCGAGAAAGATGCGCGATTCGCGCGCCTGGCCATCGAGTTCGGCGGCCACCAGCCAGTCTTCACCAGCCAGCGGGTCGTCTTCGAACAGGAAGGCGCCGCGTCCGTTGCTCAGCTGGAAGCGACCGCGTCCGCCCCGGGACCGGGCAATGCGGTCGGGAAAGGCCAGGGCCAGCAGCCGGCCGATATCATTGGTTTCGTTCCCGCCGTCGTTTCGGACCTTGTGTTTGCCGGCGATCTGTCCGGCCAGCTTGCGGGCCTGGGCCAGGCGTGCGCGCGGAACGCGCGGGTTTTGCCCATGCAGGGCATCGAGTCGCAGGCTCATGTCGGCCCCGGCGCCCGGGCCCAGCAGGTCGCGATCGGACAGCAGGGCGGCCAGCTCCGCGGCCGGGCTTCCGGCATTCAGTTCCCGACCGCGAATGACCATGTGCGCCAGGCGCGGGTGCAGGCTTAAGCCGAGCATGTCGCGACCGTGGGCGGTGATGCGTCCTGCCGCATCCAGCGCATCGAGCCAGCGCAGCAATTCGACCGCCTGCTGCCAGTGGGCCTGCGGCGGGAAGTCCAGCCAGGTCAGTTCGCCCGGATCGTCGATACCCCACTGGGCCAGCTCCAGCACCATCGCGGCGAGGTCGGCATCGAGGATTTCGGCCGGCGTGTGCGGGCGCAAGGAGGTCTGCTGCGATTCGCTCCACAGCCGGTAGCACACGCCCGGTTCCAGGCGCCCGGCCCGACCGGCGCGCTGCTCGCTCGATGCGCGCGAAACCGATTCGGTGACCAGCCGCGACATGCCGCTGTTGGCATCGAAGCGCGAGCGTCGTTGCAGGCCGGCATCGATGACCACCCGAATCCCCTCGATGGTCAGGCTGGACTCGGCGATGGCGGTGGCCAGCACGACCTTGCGCATGCCGGCCGGCGCCGGTGAGATGGCGGCATCCTGCTCGGCCGGTTTCAGGTTGCCGTGCAACGGACACAGCATCACGTTGCCGGGGAGCTGACCGTCCAGCAGGTCGGCCACCCGGCGGATCTCGCCCATGCCGGGCAGAAACACCAGCAGCGAACCGCTGTCGTTTTCGAGTGCATGACGAATGCTTGCCGTGACATGGACGAGCAGTTGCTTGTCGCGCGGGCAGGGGCGGTAGTGCACCTCGACCGGAAAGCTTCTGCCTTCGCTGACGATCAGCGGCGGCTCGTCGAGCCGGGCTTTCAGCGGCTCGACGGCCAGCGTGGCCGACATGACCAGCACACGCAGATCGGCCCTGAGCGCCTGCTGCGACTCGCGCACCAGTGCCAGGCCCAGGTCGGCATTGAGCGAGCGTTCATGGAACTCGTCGAAGATCACGCAGGCGACCTCGGCCAGCTCGGGATCGGACTGGATCATGCGCGTGAGAATCCCCTCGGTAACCACCTCGATGCGGGTGGCCTTTGAAACCTTCGTGTCCAGTCGCGTGCGATAGCCCACCGTTCGACCGACCGCCTCGCCCGTCTCGCCGGCCATGAAGCGCGCGGCCGACCGCGCGGCAAGACGGCGCGGCTCCAGCATCACGATCCGACGTCCGTCAAGCCAGCCGGCATCCAGCAGCGCCGGCGGCACCCGCGTGGTCTTGCCGGCCCCGGGTGGGGCGGTCAGCAGAACGGTCGGGTGGGCTTCGAGTGCGGCCAGCAGGTCGGGGAGGGCGTCGTCGATGGGAAGCATTGGGGAAGGGTTCAGCGTGAAGGTGTTGTTGTCGGTTCGTCGTTTCGTCTTTTTGTCGTTTCGAAAAGACAAAGCGACAAAACGACCAAGCGACAACGTCGTTTTCCCTTGAATCCTACCCTCACCCCTTCCACTTGATATTGCAGCCGATCGAGGGCTTCTGCTCCTTCGCCACCGGCTGGCCCTCGACCAGTGCATCGAGGGCGGCGCGCAGGTCCTTGCCGGTGACCTCGATGCCGTTGCCCGGGCGCGAGTCGTCGAGCTGGCCGCGGTAGACGAGTTTGCGGTCGGCATCGAAGACGAAGAAGTCGGGCGTGCAGGCGGCGTCATAGGCGCGCGCGGTGTTTTGCGATTCGTCGTAGAGGTAGGGGAAGGCAAAGCCCATGTCGCGTGCCAGATCGGCCATGCGTTCGGGACGGTCCTGCGGATACCCGGTGACATCGTTGGAGCTGATCGCGACCACGCCGATGCCTTGACCGGGATAGTCCCGGCCCAGCCGGACCAGCTCGTCGAGCACGTGCTTGACGAAGGGGCAGTGGTTGCAGATGAACATCACCAGTGTGCCCCTGTCGCCGGCCACATCCTCAAGCGAGATGTCCTTGCCGCTGACGGTATCGGGCAGTTTGAAGTCGGGTGCCGGGGTGCCCAGCGGCAGCATGGTGGATTCGGTCTTGGCCATGTCGCTTCAGTCCTCCTTGGGCGATGCGTCGCAGCTTTTCCGTGCCTGGTCATGAATCTTGGTGCTGTCGCCCCCATCGTCAACCAGGCGGATGGGGAACGGCTTGCTGGCCTCGCCGGTATAGATCGAGCGGTGCGGGAAGGGGATCTCGATGCCGGCGGTGTCGAAGGCGACCTTGATCTCGGCGGTGATGCCGTTTCTCAGTGCCAGGAAGTTCTCGCGCTTGGCCCACACCGAGAACTGGATTTCCAGTGCCGAATCGCCAAAGCCGGTGAAGATGAACAGCGGCGCCGGTTCGTCCAGGCACAGGGTATTGGCGTCGGCCACGCTCATCAGGACCTCGCGTACCTGCGCGATGTCCTCCTTGTAGGCCACGCCGAGTTGCAGGTCCAGTCGCCGGATCGGGAAGCGGCTGAGCGTGGTCACCTCGCTCTTGATCAGGGTCTCGTTGGGGATGCGCACGTAGAGGTTGTCGAAGGTTCTGAGCTTGACCGACAGCGCGTCGATCGACAGCACTTCGCCGGTGGTGTCGCCGACGCGGATGATGTCGCCGATCTCGAAACTGCGCTCGCCGATCAAAAACAGCCCGCTGATCAGGTTCGAGGCGGTGGTCTGCGAGGCAAAGCCCAGTGCCACGGTCAGCACGCCGGCCGCGCCCATGATCACGCCGATGCTGAAGCCCAGCTCGGCCAGGGCGGCGGCAACGAATACGCCGAGCAGACCATAGAACACGCCGCGCCGGGCCAGTTGCAGCAGTTGTGGCGTCAACCGCGCACGCAAGGCGCGCGCGGTCAGACGAGCCGACAACGAGGCCAGCAGCAGGCCCAGCGCCACCAGGATGACGGCGCGGCCGAATGTCAGCAGTCCTTCGAATTCGATCAATCCGGATAGCGTATCGAGCATGTCAGTTCCCCAGCAGCAGGTGCAGGGCCCGCGTCATGCCCGACCGCCCGTCTTCGAACCGCGGCCCGGCCAGTCGGTCGAGCTTGCGCTGAACCTCGGGCAGGCTGGAATCGACCTTGACCCGGGCCTGATCGCTTTGCTCTTCCAGGGTCAGGGTCACGCGCTGGGTCCAGAGGCTGCCATCGTCGGCGCCATAGAGCGACAGCATCGGCACCGGCAGGCTGATCTTTTCCAGCGGCACCGGCTTGCCGGATTCGTTGTGAATGGTCATTGGCGTGATGGCGCGGTGCGGGCGCTGCGGCAACTCGGCCAGCTTGTGCCGCGCCTGGGTGCGTCCGGCATAGCAAAGCTCGCCTTCGCGCGTCGAGGGACCGAACCAGGTATCGGACAGGCCCATGACCGGGAATTCCTTGAGCAGCACCGGCGGGTCGGATACTTCCACCCGCAGCCAGACCGGCGTAGACAGGTACAGCGTGATCTGCTGCCCGCCGAGCAGGAAGACTGGCTGTCGCGGGCGGATCACCACCGGGCGGTCGGCCAGTCGCGGACTCAGCACGACCTGATCCGAGTCGCCAGCATGGACGAAGCGTTCGTCGGCTTCCTCGGGCAGGTCCTTGCTGACTGTCAGTACCGTGTTGTCGCCATTGCCGGCCGATTCCTCGGATGACTCGAGCTTCAGCGCCCACTCGTCCTCGCCGTGGCCCAGAACCAGCGACAACGGGCCCAGCGTGAAGCGCAGGCTGTGGCCAACGGCTACCTCCCGGGGAGTCCACCAGGCGGACGGTTTCGACTTGCGCGGTGCGGCCATCGATTGCCCTCGTTTCCCGAACGCCCAGTGTACTGCAAGCAAACCCCAGCCCGGTCCATTCAGCGCATGATGCTGGATGGCGCCCCGGCCCTGACCGCCTGCAGGAGCAGGTCGGCCAGCCGTCTGGTGCCCGGTCCGGCGAACGCGGCGTCGGCCAGGACCAGGTACAGGGTCGCCCAGCGCTCGGCGCCCTCGACCAGTGGCAGCGGTTTGAGCGCGCCGGAGTCCAGCTCGCGCCGGATGATGTCCTCGGCATACCAGGCAAATCCCAGCCCCATACAGGCCGCGCGGATGGAGGTCGCCTTGGAGGTCACCGTCCAGCGCTGCTCGGTGACCTGCAGCGCGGCGGACTGGGCCGGCTGCGCGCCGGAATCCCTGACCACCAGGTGGCGGTGTTCGCGCAGGTCCTCGGTGGTCACGGGTCGCCCGAGCTGGTGCAGCGGGTGGTTGGGGGCGGCGGCGGCGACAAAGCGCACCTGCATCAGGGCATCGCCAACAAAGCCGCCGGGAATGCTCGAGGCAATGGCCAGGTCCACCCGGCCCTGGCTGAGCAGTTCGCTGGTGCCGCCAAGCACCGATTCGTGCAGCTGTACGCGCATCTGCGGCTGCTCGGACGAGAGCTGGCCCAGGCATTCCAGCAACAGCCAGGTCGGGAAGATGATCTCGGCGGCGATGCGCAACTCCGCTTCCCAGCCTTCGGCCAGCTTGGCCGCGGAGCGCTCCAGCCGGGCCGCTTCGTCGACCAGTGCCCGGCCGCGCCGGTACAGCACCTGCCCGGCGGCGGTGAGCACCGAGCGTCTGCCCTGTACCTCCAGCACCTTCAACTCCAGCAGCTCCTCGATGCGATGCACGGCATAGCTGACGGTGGACTGCGACTTGTGCAGCGCCTCGGCGGCCCGCGCATAGCCGCCTTCTTCCACGACTGCCACCAGCGCTCGCCATTGCTCCAGGCTGATGCGGGGATCGTTCATTGTTCGATTGAATCGAATGATTGAGCCGATATTTTGCGCTTTTTGTTCGATTGAGGCAAACGTATATTGGTGGGGAAAGGAAAAAGATAAAAGGCGAAAGGGTGAATGGGTGAATGGGTGAATGGGTGAATGGGTGAATGGATAGTTCGAACCCTGAACCCTGAAACCGACAGCGCGGTTGAAAAGCAATCGCGCTGTCGTCCGGGACGGCGCAAGGCGCCGATCCGGGACCTCCATCAGCAGGCAACACGGCCGGCCTGGTGGCATGACAAACCGAACTTACCAACTGGAGGCAATAGAATGCGAACTTTGCTGGTCATCACATCAAGTCTGTTCAACGGTTCGGGTCAGTCGAGCAGGCTGGCCGATGATTTTGTCGAACTGTGGAAGGCGAACCATCCGGACGGCCGGGTGATGTGCCGTGATCTGGCGTCCGATCCGGTGCCGCATCTGACGGCCGAAACCTTCAGCGGCTTTCTGGCCGATGCGACCGAACGCAATCCGGCGCAGCAGGCGGCGGTGGCGGTTTCCGAGTCACTGATTGCCGAGCTCAAGCAGGCCGATGAAGTGGTGATCGGTTTGCCGATGTACAACTTCACCGTGCCCTCGACCTTCAAGGCCTGGATGGATTACGTGGCCCGCGCCGGCGTGACCTTCCGCTATACCGAGAACGGTCCCGAAGGTCTGATCGACGACAAGCCGCTTCACGTGCTCTGTGCCCGCGGTGGCGAATATGCCGGCACCCCGGCCGACACCCAGTCTCCGCTGATCGAGTCGTTCTTCGGCATGCTGGGCATCAAGGACGTACGCTTTGTCTATGCCGAGGGCCTGGCCCTGGGCGACGAGGCGCGTGAACAATCCCTGGACAAGGCGCGCGGTCAGATCGATCATGTCATCGAATCGGCCCGCGACGCGGCGTAAGGAGCAACTGCCATGAGTGAACGCAAGCTGACCCGCATCATCGAATCGATCGCGACCTCGGATGGCGCCGGGGTCAAGCTCCGGCGCAGCCTGGGCTCGAACCCGCATGCCCGGCTCGATCCGTTCCTGATGCTCGACGAGTTCTACTCCGACAATCCCGACGACTACATTGCCGGTTTCCCGCCGCACCCGCATCGCGGTTTCGAGACGGTGACCTACATGCTCGACGGGCGCATGGAGCACAAGGACCACCTCGGCAATACCGGGGACCTGGGCCCGGGCTCGGTGCAGTGGATGACCGCCGGCCGCGGCGTGATTCACTCGGAGATGCCCAAGCAGACTGAAGGCCGCATGCGCGGCTTCCAGCTCTGGATCAACCTGCCGTCAAGCGAGAAGATGAAGCCGGCCGACTACCGCGACATCCCGGCCTCCGACATTGCCGGGCTGGGCTTCGACGGCGGATCGGCCAGGGTGATCGCCGGCACGCTGTATCTCAACGGCCAGTCGGCGACCGGGCCGGTCAACAGCGCAGATCAGCCCCTGAGTACCGATCCCCTTTACGTCGACCTGCGCCTGGATGCCGACCGCGAGGTCGAGATCCCGGTCGATGCCGGTCACAACGTGTTCATCTACCTCTACGACGGCGAGGCCGGCATCGGTGGACGCACCTTGCCGCATCGCTCCTCCGGTGTGCTGACCGACGGCGACCGAGTGGTTGTCCGAGCCGGTGCGAACGGCGCGGGCGCCTTGCTGCTGGCCGGCAAGCCCATCGGCGAGCCGGTGGCCCAGTACGGCCCGTTCGTGATGAACACGCGCGAGGAAATCGAGCAGGCGATTGCGGACTACCGTTCCGGGCGGCTGGTTGCGGAAGCGTGACCTTTTTGGTGATAAAGCGATAACACGAAGGGCACGAAGAAGAGCACGAAGGACACGAAGTGCATTGATTTCTTGTAACCCTTCGTGCTCTTCGTGTTAAATCTTTTCAGAGCTCACGGCCCGCACCCGCCGACCAAGGCGCGCCGGCGTGTGCGCTGGGCAGGCATCGAATGTGATTGAAGGTGGCTTCGAGGTCGAATCGGACGGCGATCACTCGCTTCGGTTCGACGCGTGGCGAGGCCCTCAGCGAGCGATCCCCGCCCGATTCGACGGCACCGCGGGGCAGCAGGCACAGATACCCGGGACCCACGAATTGTTCAACTCTCGGTGGCCCTTCGTGCGTTCTTCGTGCTCTTCGTGTTAAATCTTTTCAGGTCTCGCGGCCCGCACCCGCTTCCCGAACCGCGCCGCCCGGTTGAGCAGGATTCGCGCCGGCAGGGGCAAGTCAGCCATGTCCAGGCGGTCGAGCAGGTTGCGCACGGTCAGGCCCAGGGCGGTATCGCCGGTGACTTCCAGGCGACGCTGGAAGAACAGGGTGTCGGGGTCTTCCAGGCGAGCGGCCAGCAGCAGGAATTCCACCGCCCGGCCACGGATGGCGGCGTCGACAGCCTGTCGGCGCGAGGCCAGGACCAGGTGTGCGTCGACAGCGGTGAATACGCGACGCAGTCTCATGTCACTGACCTCGACGGCCAGGTAGTGTCCCTGGAGAAAGTCGAATCCGCCGTCTGCGGCCTGGTCGGCCAGCAGGCGATCGAGCAGGCCGGACACCAGCCTGTGTTCGATAGGCGGCGGCACCAACCGGGCCGGCAAGCCGACCCATTCGGGTGGCGGCATGCGCCGGGCGGCAAAATCCAGCAAGGCAGTCGGCGGCATGATTAGATTCCGTTGCGTTCCATGTGCCCGCGCAGGCGCTGGAACTGCTCGGCCATGCGCTGCGGTTCCAGTGGCGGCGACAGCGCGCCCACCACGCGACCGCGCGGGTCGACGATCATGACCGAAGAGGTGTGGTCGATGCTGCGGTAGCCCGTTTCGTCGATATGCTCGGCGTACTTGATGACCATGGCCGACGCCATCTTGTCGATCTCTTCGAGCGGGCCGTGCAGGCCGATGAAGTCATCGTGGTACCAGCCCAGGTACTGCTTCATCTCCTCGGGGGTGTCGTGTTCCGGGTCCAGGGAGACGAAGATCACCTGCAGGTCGTCGGCTGCATTGTGCGAGTCCAGCACATCGTGCATGCCGCGCAGGGCGTGCAGGCTCATGGGGCACACGTCCGGGCAGGCCAAGTAGCCGTAGAAGACGAAGCTCCAGCGCCCGGTCAGGGCATTCCGGTCGAATGATGTTCCGTGCTGGGTGTGCAGTGAAAAGTCCTGAAGCGGACGTGGTTCCGGCCACATCACCGCCTGCACCTCGGGTGGCGCACTGCCCCAGGCAGTGCGCCCCGTTGGTTGCTGACTGACCCACAGGCCGGCCAGCAGCGAACCCGCCATGACCAGCAGCAGAAATGGAATCAGCAGCCGGCGGCGGGTGGTCATGGTCGGCTTATTCAGCCAGGCTGCGGATATAGGCGACGATGTTGTCGAGATCCTCGTCGCTGAGCGCATGGCCGAAGGCGGTCATGGTCGGCGCCAGGCCGGCGGCCGGTCCACCCTTCTCGGTCACCAGGCGAATGTGCTCGTCGGTGACCTCTTCCTGCCATTCCGGATCCGACATGTCGCGCGGCGCCGGGCGCAGGGCACGGGCTGCCGGGCCATCGCCGCGACCGTCGTCACCATGACAGGTGGCGCACAGCTGCTTGTACTTGGTTTCGCCGGCTTCGATATCCGCGGCGGAGAGAGGCTGGACTGCCACTGCCAGCGCGGCAACACAAAGAGCTTTGAAGATAAGGCGCATTTCCGTTTCCTCGGGTGTGGATTGCAGTTCGATTGTATCGTCTTGTTGGTTAAAGGGTCGCCAATGCGGCCCTTTCCTTGGACGCGTCCAGTATAAAGAAGTTTTCCTGATGCATTTTTGATTTTGCGCAATGTTGGGTAACAGGTAACAGGTGACGGGTTACAGGCGTCCGAGCCAGCGTTCGAGGTGCTCGACGTGCTCGGCTTCCTCTTCGGCGAACTCCTGGGCCAGTTCCTGTACGCGATCGGATCGGGTCTGGCCGGCGATCATGGAGTAGAAGTCGCAGGCGCGGCGTTCGGTTTCCAGGGCGGTTTCGATGGCCTTTTTCGGCGTGATGCCGTCGAGTTCGGCCTGGGCGAGGGGATTTTCAGGGCTCCACTGGTCCGGCCAGAGGACATCGCCGAGGCGGTCTTCGAACACCTTGCCCAGCTCGCGCTGCTGGATCTCGCGCACCTCCTTGTGGTGCAGGCGCGAGAACTCGCCGAATTTCGCGAACAGGGCCGTGACCTCGTCATCGCCGATCTCGTTCATCTTCTTCGCCAGCTGGTCGTAGCCGTCGGCCGCGTCGGACTCGAGCATGGCGGCACATCTCAGGAATCGTTCCAGGTCATGAATCATGTCTTTCAGCCTCCGGTCAGTGCCCGCATGATCAGCTGGGCGGCGATCAACAGCCCGAGAAAGATCAGAAAGAACCAGGCCGAGCGCCAGCCACCCAGCGGTTTGCCGTGGCCGCGCTCGATGGCCATGACGGCGTGGTGGCTGATGAAGTACACCACCACCACGACCAGTCCGAACAGCAGAATTTCCATCATGTCGTTATTTCTCTCTGGCAAAAAAGTCAGGTTGCGCCGGCCAGCACCGGACGGCGACGAGTCAGGACGGCCTGGCCGAAGGCGACGAGGAAGAGTACGCCGCCGATGATGGCCACCAGGCCGCCGATGCCCATCACGATCATGCCGCCGAGCTGGGCGATGGTCTCGAGCATCTGGTCGGCGCCCGCGGTTTTGCGTTGCACGCCGTGACCGCCGGAGAACGCCAGCCCGATGACATGCAGGAACTGACCCGTACCGTAGATCCAGGGCAGGGCCAGCATCATCTTCAGACTGGCCGACCGGAATCCGAACTTCGGCAGCAGGTGCAAGGCCAGCATCATGAAGGTCAGGGTAATGGCGACGATGCAGCCGTGGTAATGGGCCGGCACCATGGTGTTGGAGTCGGTGATCAGAAAGCCCAGCGCGCCGCCGAAACCGAACAGGGCGATGGAGAAGATCAGTCCGGCGCGCAGTGCGCTTTCGGTCATGTTCTTCGCCGGCTCACTCTTCCACCAGCCGATCAGCAGCGCCAGCCCGATCGGGCCCGAGGCCAGTCCGCCGCCGGCGGCCATCAGCCAGATGAAGAAGGTGCGGTGTCCGGGACTGCCGACCTCGAAGTACAGGTAGCCCCAGACGGCCAGAAAGGCCGGGATGACGCCGGCGAGCAGGAAGGCCATGACCAGGCGCGGACTCAGGGGGATGCGAATCCCTGAACTTGAGGCCAGCCACAGCCAGGCCACCAGCATGAACTGCACCCAGGCAAACTGCAGGATGTGGCCGCCGCCCCAGAACAGCACCTCGTAGTACTGCGGCCCGAACAGGTACTCGGGCATGGCCAGGAACGACCAGATCAACGCCCCGAAGGACAACACCAGTGCGATCACCCCGGTATGCACGCCAAAGCGCATCACGCCTTCCTCGGCCGGCTGGCCGGATGCGGGCAGCGGATTGACCATCGAGCGCATGGCGCTGATCAGCAGGCCCAGGCCGAAAACAGCCAGGCCGCCGAGAAACAGGGCATTGTCGAGCACCGGCACGTAGTTGCTCATGATGGCCTGACCCTGCTGGAACGGGGCGATGGCCAGCATCAGCGATCCCATGGCCATCACGATCAGCGAACCCCACCCGGCAATCGCCGCCAACGGCCGGCTGGCCAGCGTCCACAGGATGGCGCTGAAGGCACCAAACCACACCAGTACCGAAAAGTCGACGTGGGCGACGATGGCCAGGTGGAAGAAGTTCTCGTAGGGAAACAGCGAGGACACCCCCGGCGTGCGTGAGGCCACGATCAGGATGACGAACACGCCCGAGAGCAACAGCGCGATCACCGCCGCCTGCATCCAGGCGTTGGCCAGGGGCTTGCGGAAGTCGTCGGGTACGGTCAGTTGCCAGGATTGCGGCTGCATGATGTTCTCCTTTCGCCAGGGCCTCATCGCGGTTGCGGCAGACGCAGGGCGACGTCGCCGTCGCCGATCTCCAGCAGGGCCGAGTCGCCCGGTTCCAGCACCAGGTTGAACTGACGCTGCATGTCGTAGCCTTCTTGGCGCGGGCTGTCGCGCAGGGCCAGTTCGAGTTCGTATTGCCCGGCCGGCAGCGGCTTGAATTCGAGCAGGTAGGCGCGTCCGTCCTCCTGCCAGCCGGCCGCCTTGACGCGTCGGTCGATGATCAGTTCACCGTCCAGGCGCAGCCGCACCAGGGTGGGCACGCGGCCGCGTTCGCAGACCTCAGTGACCCGCCGGGTCGGCGGCAGTTCGGCGCGTTCTTCCTCGGTCAGCGGCCGGCACGGCTCTATGCGCTCGGCCAGGTGGGCCATGCTGATCTTGAGCTCGCCATGGCCTTCGGGTACCGGCGAGAACGCAGGCCCCATGGCAAAGGCGGCGATCACGACCAGAAAGAAGGCCCAGGCCGCCAATTGGCCGGCATGACGTGCCAGGCGCTTCATTGCACTTCCTCGCGCCGGTCGGATTGCCGCCGGGCGCTTGTCTGATCATCCCCGGTCAGGTCGGCCAAGTGCTCGCCGAACTCGGTCAGTTGCCGGTCCAGACGAGGTTCGTCGTCGACCTTCATCCACACGGTCAGGAGCCGTTCGCGCGGCACCCGTTTGCGCAGGCCGGGCTGGCGTTCGCGCTCGATGCGCTGGCGGGTGAAATCATCGCCGAGGCGATGGTGACAGTCGCAGCCCTCGCAACCGGCAATTGCCACCCCGGCATAGCCCGTCGAACGCATGGCGTAGTCGATGCCCGCCGGCGGAATCATGCCCACGCAGGGCAGGCTGACGGTGTGAGTCTTCGGCCCGGCCACGCGCTCGACCCGCGGCCCGTGGTCGCAGCCGAATACCAGCACGGCACCGCGCGCCTTGTCCGCCGCCGCATCGATCTGCAGCCTGAAATCTTCCATGGTGAAGTGTGGCATCTCGATGCCGGTAGTCAGCGGCCGGCGCTGTCGAAACGGCGAGGAGGATGGGCAGGATCCGGTGCAGATCCCGCAGGATACGCACAGGTCGGGATTGACCCTGGCCTCGAGCTTGAAATTACGTTCGTCGCTGCGCTCGACCATGTCGATGGCGCCGTAGGGGCAGTCCTCGGCACAGAAGCCGCAACCGGTGCAGTCGGGCAGGTGGACTCCGGCCACCGGCGCTTTCTTTGCCGGCGGCAGCCACGGCAGGGCGGCCAGCACCAGGGTGCCGCCACCGGCGACCAGCCAGACGAAGCCCTCGGAGGTGACCGACATCAGCGGGAAGATGGCCAGGTAGAACCAGTCGATGTCCAGCGCCAGCGGCACGCGGTCGAGGTCGGCCGGCGGGTGGCTATGGACCGGCATCAGCACCGACAGCACCAGCAATGCGACCAGGCTGCCCAGCATCAGCTTGCGCGTCGGGTTGATGCGCGGGCGACGGACCCTGAGCAGGTGGAACCAGATCGCCAGCACCGCGATGATGGGCAGGCCCACCAGGTGGATGAAGGCGATCAGCGTGAACAGGCGGCTGCTGACCGCCTCGTTGCTGATGAAGTTGCCGCTCATCGGGTCGGTGAAAATCGGCAGCCAGTCGAGCAGACGGGCGCTGCCGATGGCCACGTACTGGGCCAGTTCGTCCCATACCATCCAGTAGCCGGAAATGCCGAACCAGATGACAATCCACACCAGCGGTACGCCGGTGAGCCAGGAGAACCAGCGCGGTCCCTTGTGACGGCCACGAATCATTTCCCGCACGATGTGCAGGCCGAGCGTGATGACCGCGGCGTCGGAAGCATAGCGGTGCAGGCTGCGCATGATGCCGCCGGCATACCACTGTTCGTGCGTGAGGTATTCCACCGACGCCCAGGCGCCTTGCAGACTGGTGCGGTAGAAGATGAACAGGTAGATCCCGGTCACCAGCGCGACGTAGAAGAAAAAGATCGTCAATGCGCCGAGGTGGTGCATGGGGTTGTGG
>SLIA01000145.1 GCA_007135935.1 Wenzhouxiangella sp. | reverse complement strand
TTGTGTGCCTCGTCGAGGAACATCGGAGACTGCAGTGCGCTTCCTGAACCGCCGTGGTACGGACCCGTATGCCCGGTGGTGTGGGAGGGCTGCCCCCGCGAGGGGGCACCCTACCCGATCCCCGGCGAGAACGTTTCAGGGGTTGTACACCGTCTTTCCGGAACCGGAGTAACGCTCCATCACCCGAGCAGCCTTTGCGCGCAATACCCGCGTGCGCACATCGATACTCCGACGCGCCAGCTCCTCGACCCAGTCGGCTGAACGAGCACCCTCGTCGAAACCCGCCGCCTCGGCATCCTCCTTGGTCGCACCGCACAGCACCGAGCGGACTCCCGACCAGGGAATGGCACCCAGGCACATGGCACAGGGCTCGCAGGAGGTGACCAGCTGCAGGGCGCCAAGCGGCGTGTCGGCCAGGTTCCAGCTCCCCATGCGTCGCTGCGCCAGGCTCAGGGCCACGATTTCGGCGTGCGCGGCCGAACACAATTGCGGCTCGACACGATTGACGCCGAGAGCGACGACTCGGCCGCTGTCTTGCGTGACCACCAAGGCCCCGAACGGCCCGCCGGTATCATTGCGAACATTCTGCTCGGCCAGGCTGATGGCCACGGCCATTCTCTCCTCGGCCGAGGCCAGCGATTCCGGCAGTTGTCGCTCGAATCCGGCCACCCAGTCCGGCAAATCGATCCTTATGCTGTTGGCAGCGATCATGACTTCATCCTTGATCCGACTACGGCAAACAGCGCAATTCCCGCGCTGACCGACACGTTGAGACTTTCCATGGCACCGGGCATGGGAATGCGCACCAGTTCATCGCAGTGTTCGCGAGTCAGGCGCCGCAACCCCTTCTCTTCACTGCCCATGACCAGGGCCAGCGGCCCGTCGAGACGGGCACTGAACAGACTGCCCTCGGCTTCCCCGGCCAGGCCGATGCACCACACTCCGTGCTCGGCCAGCATGCGCAGGGTGCGCGCGAGATTGGTCACCACCGCCAGCGGCACCAGCTCCGCGCCTCCGGCGGCGGCGCGCCGGGTGACCGGCGTCATGCCCGCGGCCCGATCCCTGGGCACGACTACCGCATCGGCACCGGCGGCGGCGGCCGAACGCAGGCAGGCACCGAGATTGTGGGGGTCCTGAACGCCATCGAGAACCAGCAGCAGGGTTTCGCGTCCGCGCTCGGCGACCAGTCGTTCGAGGGCATTGTCGTCGATGGGCGCACGCGGTTTGAATTCGGCCACGACCCCCTGGTGGCGGACCTTGCCGGCCATTCGATCCAGCGCCCGGTCATCGGCATGCTCGACGGTCACACCGTGCTCGATCAGCTTTGCTTCCAGCGCTTCCAGACGACGGTTGGCGGGCCGGATCCAGGCGCGCACGATGCGCTCGGGAGCATGCTCGGCGAGACTGTCGACGGCATTGATGCCCATGACCCGCTCACGCTTCATCACATGGTCCCTTCGATCACTCCTCACGCTCGACCAGGCGAAAATCGATCTTGCGCTCTTCCAGGCTCACACCGATGACTTCGACCTGGACCTCGTCGGCCAGCCGGTAGCGCAGACCACGGCGCTTGCCGGTCATGCTCGAGCCGACCGGATCGAAATGGTAGTAGTCGTTGGGCAATGCCGTGACATGGACCAGGCCACTGACAGCGAAATCGGTCAATTCGACGAACAACCCAAAACTGGTCACGCCGCTGACGATGCCGTCGAACACGTCGCCGATGTGACGCTTCATGAACTGGCACTTGAGACGCTCGTCGACATCGCGCGAGGCGTCCTCGGCCCGCCGTTCGGTCCACGAACAATGCCGCCCCAGCTCCATCATCTGGTGCTTGCCGTAGGCGAACTGGTCGCGCGACCGCTTCCGGCACAGATGCTTGATGGCCCGGTGCAGCAACAGGTCGGGGTAGCGCCGGATGGGCGAGGTGAAGTGGCTGTAGCTTTCCAGCGCCAGCCCGAAATGCCCCTTGTTCTCGGGCTGGTACACGGCCAGGCTCAGACTGCGCAGGATATGGGCATTGACCAGCGCGGCGTCAGGCAATTCGGCGACCTTGCGCTGAATGGCCGCGAACTGTTGCGGGTCGGGCTTTTCCGACCAGCGAACCTGCAGGCCGTGCGCGCGCAGGAATTCTTCCAGTGATTCGAGCTTGTCGTCCGGCGGCGGCTCGTGCACACGGTAGAGGAACGGCAATTTGCCACGATCGACGAACTTCGCCGCTTCGACGTTTGCCGCGATCATGAGCTCCTCGATCAGGCGATGGGCATCGTGGCGCTGCTGCAGGCGGATATTGGCCACCCTGCCCTCGGTGTCGAACTCGAAATAGGCCTGGCGCGAATCGAAATCCAGCGCTCCGCGACGCTCCCGGCGCCGGAACATCAGCCGGAACACCTGGTAGAGATGCTGCAGGTTCGACAGCACATGACCGAAGCGCTCGACCAGGACCGGATCGCCCGCTTCCATGATGCGCCGAACCTGGTCGTAGGTCAGACGGGCATGCGAGCGCATGACCGCTTCATGAAAGCGACTCGAAGTCACCTTGCCCTTGTCGTCCAGGCGCATTTCGCAGACCAGGCACAACCGGTCGACTTCGGGGTTGAGCGAGCACAAGCCGTTCGACAGGGCCTCGGGCAGCATGGGAATGACCCGGTCGGGGAAATACACCGAGGTGCCGCGCCTCTGGGCCTCGACGTCGAGCGGCGAATCGGGCTCGACATATTCGGCGACATCGGCAATGGCCACGAGCACGCGATAACCCTCACCGCGCGGTTCGGCAAAAACCGCGTCGTCGAAATCGCGGGCATCGGCCCCGTCGATGGTCACCATCGGCGTGTCGCGCAGGTCCAGTCGCCCCCGGGCATGGTCGGGGTTGATCTCGTCACCGAAGGCGTCGGCCTGGCCGATCACCTCGTCGGGAAACTCGTGCGGCAACTGGTGACTGTAGATCGCGATATCGGTGGCGATGCCGGGTTCGTCGGCATCACCGAGCACGGCGATGATCTCGCCGACCGCGGAGCGCTCCAGCGTGGGTGGCCGGTCAATGCGCACCACCACGATCTGGCCCGGCCCGGCCTTGCCGACGCGATCGGAGGGCACCAGGATGTCCTGGGTCAGACGCGGGTCGTCGGGCACCACCATGGCCACGCCGCTTTCGATCAACAGCCGGCCGGCCACCTGGGCATGGGCGCGCTCGAGCACTTCGACGATGCCGCCTTCCTTGCGCCCACGCCGGTCGACCCGGGTGACGGCGGCCAGCACGCGATCGCCGTTGAATACCATGCGCATCTGTTTCGGCGACAGGTAGAGGTCGTCACCGTCCTCGTCGGGCACGACAAAGCCGAAGCCGTCGGGATGGGCGCTGATACGCCCCTGCACGAGATCCATCTGTTCGGGCAGCCCATAGGCCGCACGCCGGTTGCGGACCAGCTCGCCGCGTTCGATCATGGCCTGGAGCACCGGCTTGAGGAACTGGTCGGACTCTTCCTTGTCCATGTCGAAAGCGTGCGACATGTGCCGTCGGGTCAACGGACGATCGGCCTCGGCGAGCAGGTCGCGGACCTGTCGGGTGGTGATTTCGTGTTGTTTTCTGGTCATTGCAGGCATTGTACCTGTTGCACTCACCGAGCAAGACACTGCTTGACCCCGACGAGACTGCCCGCATAATGAACGACTGCGACTGACTAGGCCATTAAAACCCGATGATGCGGAGAGAAAAGACCAAGCATTCACACCCCCGCAAGCTCCATCTGCCGGCCGCCATCTCACTGGGCATTGCCGCGCTGCTGGCCAGTGGCTGCGCCGTGTTCGAGCAACATGGAGACGAAACAGGTGACGTGCCACCGGCCGAATCCAGCACCGTGCCCGACCGCCCCGATTCGTTCGACCTTGTCGAACTCGCCGCTTTCGAGCTGTCGCGCGATGAATCGCACGAGGAAATCGAGCCGATCGAAGAGCTGCCCCATCTGTGGGGACGCATCACCGATCGTTTCACCTTCGCCGAGTGCCCGGAAAACAGTCGTGCGCAGCGCTGGGCCGAGTGGTATGGCGAACGTACCGAGTACATGGAACGCGTTCTCAATCGTGCCCGCCCCTGGCTGCACGACATTGCCAACGAGCTCGATGCCCGCGACCTGCCCGGCGAGCTGGCGCTGCTTCCCATCGTCGAAAGCGCCTACGACCCGTTCGCCTATTCGCACGGGCGCGCTTCGGGTCCGTGGCAGTTTCTGAGCGCAACGGCACGGGACAACGGCCTGACCATCAACGATTTCTACGACGGCCGCCGCGACGTGTGGGCCTCGACCCGAGCAGCACTCGACTACCTCGAATACCTGCATGGCCGCTTCGACGACTGGAACCTGGCGCTGGCGGCCTACAACGCCGGACAGGGACGCATCCAGCGCGCCGTCAACCGCAACAGCGCCAACGGTCGGCCAATCGACTGGGAGAGCCTGTCATTGCCCAGAGAGACGCGGGCCTACGTGCCCAAGCTCAATGGCCTGGGCTGCCTGTTCGCCGACCCCGAAGCCTACGGTTTCGAGCTGCCGGTATGGGAAGACCGTCCGCGTGTGGCCAAAGTCGAGATCGACGGTTCGGTGGATGTGGTGGTGCTGGCCGCCGAATCCGATATCGAAATGGCCGAACTGGTTGCACTCAATCCCGGACTCAACCGTCACCTGACACCGCCATCGGGGCCGCATCACCTGATCGTGCCCGCCGACCGGGCCGAGCAGGTCAAACAGGTTCTGCCGGAAATCGATTCCGAGGACATGCTGGTCTGGGACGAGGTCACGGTGCGCAACGGCGACACGCTCTCCCACATTGCCCGCCGGTACAACACCAGCGTGGCCGAACTCAGGCGTGCCAATGACCTCAACGGCGATTTCCTGCGTGCCGGCCAGACCCTGCGCATTGCCGCCAACGGCAGCACGCCGGACGACTCGCCGTATGCCGACCTCTACCATGAGCTGGCCCAGCTGCAACGGCGATTGCTGCCCACCAAGCGCTTCCAGCATCAGGTGCGCCCGGGCGAGAACCTGTGGCTGATCGCTCGCCAGTACCGTGTCTCGGTATCCGACCTGCAGCGCTGGAACAACCTCGGCGGCAACAACCTGATCCGACCCGGGCAGCGCCTCATGGTGCACATGGATCAGGCCTCGGGCCAGCAAGCGGCCGCCACGGTGGAGTACACGATACGCAGCGGGGATTCGCTCTGGGTGATCGCCCGCCGCCACGGGGTGAGCGTGCGCGACCTGATGCGCTGGAACAACCTGCGCGAAGACAGCGTTCTCAGACCGGGGCAGTCCCTGACCATTCGGAGATCAAGCGGTGGTTAAGCGATTCCTTCACCTGCTTGTGCTCGGTCTGCTTGGGGGGGTACTCCAGTCACCCGCGCTGGCATCGGTTTCGCTCGATGGGCAGGCGGTTCAGGGTGGCCTGCTGGCCGGCCAGGCGCCTGCCGGCAGTGAGGTCAAGCTCGATGGCGAGCCGATCATGGTTTCCGGCGACGGTCGCTTCCTCGTCGCCTTCGGGCGTGACGATACCGCTACCCGCAGTCTTCAGGTCAACCTGCCCGACGGCAATCAATGGCAGCGGGAAATGCGCCCGAGACAGCGCGAATTCGATATCCAGCACATCGACGGGCTGCCCGATGAACAGGTCACGCCGCCGGAAGAAGTGCTGGAGCGCATACGCAACGAGGCGGCCCTCGCACGGCGTGCCCGGGAACGCTCGGATGCGCGCACCGAGTGGGTGGACGGCTTCAGCTGGCCGCTCATCGGGCGCATTACCGGCGTCTACGGCAGCCAGCGCATTCTCAATGGCAACCCCCGCGCGCCTCACTGGGGCATCGACATTGCCGCGCCAACCGGCACACCGGTCAAGGCCCCGGCTGCCGGCATCGTCACGCTGACCCACGACATGTACTTCTCCGGCCTGACCATCTTCCTCGATCACGGTCACGGGCTGATCTCGTCTTTCCTGCACCTGAGCGAAATCCATGTCGAGGAAGGCCAGCGCATCGAACAAGGCGAGCTGATCGGCAAGGTCGGCGCCACCGGTCGCGCCACCGGCCCACACCTCGACTGGCGCATGAGCCTGGGCGATGTGCGCATCGATCCCGCGCTGCTGCTCGACTGGGATGCCAATCCGTATGCCGATGCACCCTGAATCCCGCCTGCCCGCCCTGGCGGGCCTGTGCATGGCACTGGCATTTTCCGGTTGCGCCACCACGACGACCGAACCAGAAGAACGCGAGCCCGAGCGCCTGGACCCGGCGCTACAGGAGCTGGCCTCCGTGCTTCCCGGGCACTACGCCACTCCGGCCCGGGCAGGCAGCAATCGCCGATTGCACCTGGAGGTCGTCATCGACCCCTCGGCACCGTCCGATGCCCTGAGGCTGGTGATGATTCAAACCCGCAACGACCGGCCCGATGAGTCGCCCCGCCAGTTTCAGTGGCAACTCGAAGCGGATGCCGACAACGACGGCATCCAGGGACGCTTTGCTCCGATGACGGCCGGCGGCCAGACGCAACACTATTGCGACATGAGCGTGAGCCTCCGGCGTGAGGGCGTGACCGCCCAGACCGATCCCGAAGACTGCAGTTTTGGTGAAGGCGAGCAACGCACCGGGCTGCTCAAGGAGATTGCCTTCGACGGCACCCAGCTCGTCATCGGCGACCGCCTGGTCCGGATACCGTCGGGCGAACCCGCACGCGATGACCAGATCACGCGCTTCATGCGCGAGCGAGTATTCACGGGATGGGCAGGTGTGCGTGACGGCCGCGACTGGCGCATGGCGTCGAGTTTCGAAGCCGGCACCGGCTCAGTCCCGACCGAGCCCAGGGATGCATCCGGAATGAGCCTGGGTCTGGAGATCAGTATCGATCACTACGAGATGTCGCGCACCGAACAGATCAAGCTGCGCCTGAGCGTGACCGACAGCGACAGCGGCGAGTTGCTTGGCGAAGCATGGGCCGATGCCGACGCGCGCTCCATCGGCATCGCCCTGCCCGAACTTCAGATCGGCCTGGAGACACGCTGACCCCCGTCAGCGCTTCAGTCGATCAATCGTCGGTCAGCCGCCGTGCCTGCGGCCGGCGGACTGCCCGTCAATCGGCTTGTAGCCACCCTCCACGCCCTTGGTGACAATCGCCACGGCATTGTGCGGATGCAGGCTTTCGAAGTGACTGCACCGCGCCCAGAAGTCCATGATGCGCTCCTGGGATGACAGCACGGTCTGCACGCGACGGGCGGCGTCTTCACAAAACATCAGATTCTGGCCGTTGAGCAAGGCGAAGGCCTGCTCGTCCTCGCGCTTGACCGCCGCCTGGACGGGTGTCTTGAGTGCATCCTCGACCACATCGATCATCTCATCGAAAGGAAAGGCCTCGAAGCTTGGCGCCAATTGCAGGCGCAGATCGGCAGCCGAACGCTGGCTGTGTGGCGTGGCGACGATGCCCTGCTCGCTGCCCAGCCACTCCAGCACATCCCGGCCGCTGACTTCACCGGAGGTATCGAAGTCCTTGCGAAACTGCTCCTGGACCAACTGGCGCGCCAGTGCCGCAGAACACGGGCAGGTACTCGAATAAGTAACCTGCAGGGCCATTTCCAGAGAGAAATCACGCCCGGTCAGGCTGGCAATCAGGCTGATGGGATAGCGTTTCCAACCGGAGTTGTCGCTCTTGAGCGACTTGCGCCGCACCATGTAATCGAAATCCAGGCGCAGCATCGCGTGCGAACTGAGGTCTTCGTGCGAGGCCAGGAAATCACGCAACAGATGGCGCAGCAAGGCCGGCGTAACGGTATGTTCCGCCAGCGCCTGGTCCAGCAGCAGGTAGAGCCTGGACATGTGGATGCCGCGTTTTTCAGGCCGTTCGAGGTCGACGAAGGCCGTCACCCGCGCCGTGGTCTGGGTCTGACGCCCATCGGCGGAATCGAGCATCACCGGCAGCTCGATTTCATTCATTCCGACCCAGTCCAGCTTCCCGGCGACCTGGGCCTCGGCGTGACTGGCCACATCCGGCATCACGGCGACCTGCTTGCGCTCTTTCATTCTGATCTCTCCCGTCGAGATATTGGCAAATTCAATGACACAACCCCTTTAGATTGGACCTGAATATTAGAGTTCAAGGGATCAAGAATTCGTGAGCGATACGACATGGCATGGGTGCCAGGGAAAGGAAAATGGTCGGAGCGGGGAGATTCGAACTCCCGACCCCCACAACCCCATTGTGGTGCGCTACCAGGCTGCGCTACGCTCCGACCGAAAAACTTGTGCGTGGGGTAAAGCGAGTATTTTACAACTA
>SLIA01000126.1 GCA_007135935.1 Wenzhouxiangella sp. | reverse complement strand
GCGGCGGATTGCCTTGCTGGAGGAGGCGGCGCGGCTGCTCTACCGCGAGTGGTTCGTCCACCTCCGCTTCCCCGGCCACGAACATGCCAGAATCACCGACGGCCTTCCCGAGGGATGGGAGTGGCTGCCCGCCTCGGAAGCTTTCGAAGTCAATCCGAAGACGCCCCGAGATGATGATGGCTTGATCCGCTATGTCCCGATGGCTGCACTTTCCGAGACCGGAATGCTCATTGATCGCAGGCCAGTAGAGAAACGCGAAAAGTCCACGAGCGTCCGGTTTCGGAACGGCGACACGCTCTTCGCCCGCATCACACCTTGCCTTGAGAATGGCAAGACCGGTTACCTGCAATTCCTTGCAGGTGACGAGGTTGCTTGCGGCTCGACCGAGTTCATTGTCCTGCGCGGTAGGCGCGTCAGCAACTACTTTGTTTACCTGACCGCTCGCCAACATGACTTCCGTGAGAACGCAATCAGGAGCATGATTGGCTCATCGGGTAGGCAACGCGTGCAACCAAGCTGCTTTGATCGCTACATTGTTCCAATCCCGCCGCGCGTGCTGGGTACATTGTTCGACGAGGCGGTGGCTGGCATGTTCGCGCAAATTGCCAACCTTGATCAGCAAAACCAGAAACTGGCCCAAGCCCGCGACCTCCTCCTTCCTCGCCTGATGAACGGAGAAATCGCGGTATGATTCAGCGCAGTCAACAGGATCGGGGGGCATGGCCGTAACCGGCATCAACAGCGAGGACCGGCTGGTCCAGCAGACCTTTGCCGAGCATCTGGAGCACACGCTCGGCTGGGACAGCGTGTATGCCTGGAACTCTGAAACCTTCGGCCCCGACGGCACGCTGGGCCGCAGCGACACTGCCGAAGCGGTCCTGACCCGCGACCTGCGCGCCGCACTCGAACGCCTGAATCCCGAACTGCCCGAAGCGGCGATCAGCGAGGCCATTCGCAAGCTGACCGTCTACGATGTCAGCCGCTCCATGGTTCAGCACAACCGCGATTTCTATCGCCTGGTGCGCGGCGGTGTGCCGGTCAGCTACCGCGATGCTCAAGGAAGGCAGAAGAATGCCCGCGCCCGGGTGATTGATTTCGATACTGCCGCCAACAACCGCTTTCTGGCCGTCAGGGAGCTGAAGCTTTCGGGGGTGCGCACGCCGCACTACAACCGCCGCGCCGACCTGGTCTGCTTCGTCAACGGCCTGCCGCTGGTGTTCATCGAGCTGAAAGCCGTCTACAACAACATCCGCACCGGCTTTGACGGCAATCTGGCCGATTACATGGACGAGCATGTCATCGCCCATGCCTTCCACCACAACGCCTTCGTGATCGTGTCCAACGGTGATCGCGCCCGCTATGGCTCGATTACCAGCGAATGGGAGCATTTCAACGAGTGGAAGCGTCTGGAAGAAACCGATGCCGGCAGCGTGGAGGCCGAGCGGCTGTTGAACGGCATGCTGGCGCATGATCGGCTGCTGGATCTGGTCGAGAACTTCATTCTGTTCGACGAGAGCAAGGCCGGCGCCACGCGCAAGGTGGTGGCGCGCAACCACCAGGTGCTGGGTGTGAATCGCGCGGTGGCCTCGGTGGCGCGCCAGGAAAGGATCAAGGCCGAACTGCCCAATGGCCAGCGGCTGAAACACCGGGTGGTCGAACTGCCGCTGGAGCGCAAGCGGCCACGCAAGAACAAGCGGCAGGCCTTTGAATCAGAGAAACTCGCGGCCGAGACACGGGGAGAATATATCCCGGCCGGTCCGGTCGATATCGTCGAGCGCGCCCATCCCGATCTTGGCCGGCTTGGCGTGTTCTGGCATACCCAGGGCAGCGGCAAGTCCTATTCCATGGCCTTCTTTGCCGAGAAAGTGCGGCGCAAGCTCACCGGCAACTTCACTTTTTTGCTGATGACCGATCGCCAGGACCTGGACAGCCAGATCTACAAGACCTTCGTCGGCTGCGGCATCGTCGACAACCAGGCCCCGCGCGCGGCCTCCGGCGACGACCTGGAGCGAATGCTGAAGGAAAATCATCAATACGTCTTCAGCCTGATCCACAAGTTCAACAAGGACGTGAACCCCGAGCGCCCTTACAGCGAGCGCGACGACATCATCGTGGTCTCCGACGAGGCCCATCGCACCCAGGCCGGGCGGCTGGCGCGCAATATGCGCCTGGCCCTGCCAAATGCCGCATTCATCGGCTTTACCGGCACGCCGCTGTTCAAGCAGGATGAACTGACCCGGCGGATCTTCGGCGACTATGTCTCGCGCTACGACTTCAAGCGCTCCGAGGAAGACGGCGCCACGGTCAAGCTGGTGTACGAAAGCCGCGGCGAAAAGCTGGGTGTCGCGCGCAGCGACCTCAACGACCGGATCGCCGAGCAGATCGAGGCGGCTGAGCTGGATCCCGACCAGGCTGCGCTGCTCGACAAGCTGCTGGGCAAGGATTACGAGGTGATCACCGCCGACGAGCGCCTGGAACGGATTGCCGATGACTTCGTCGAGCACTGCGCCACGCGCTGGGAATCGGGCAAGGTGATGTTTGTGTGCATCGACAAGATTACCTGTGCACGCATGTATCAGCTCATCATGCCGCGCTGGCGGCAGAAGTCCGCCGAGGTGCGCTTGGCCGAACAGCGCAAGCGGGCGGAGGCCGACGAGTCCACCGACCCGGTGCTGCGCGAACAGCGACTGGCCGAGGCTGATCGACTCCAGGCCCAGGCCGACTGGCTGGACGAGACCCTGATCCAGATCATCATCAGCGAGGCGCAGAACGAAGTTGCCGATTTCCAGCAATGGGGCTTCGACATCATCCCGCACCGGGCGCTGATGAAGCAGGGTTTCGAGTCCGCCGGCGGTGATCGCATCGACGTCGAAAGCGCTTTCAAGAGCCCGGAGCATCCATTCCGGGTCGCCATTGTCTGCGCCATGTGGCTGACCGGCTTTGACGTGGAATGCCTGTCCACGCTGTATCTGGACAAGCCGATGAAGGCGCATACCCTGATGCAGGCCATTGCCCGGGCCAACCGGGTGTATCCGGGCAAGGATTTCGGCCTGATCGTGGACTACAACGGCATGCTCAAGGCCCTGCGCGAGGCGCTGGCGCGCTATGCGCTGGGCGACGATGGCAATGACGGCGAAAGGATCGTCGAGCCGATCGAGGACCGCGTGCAGGCGCTGATCGAGGCGCTGGAGGCCACCGAGGATCATCTGCATCGGCTGGGCTTTGACCCGGCCGCGCTGATCGGCTCAAGTGGCTTCGAACGCATCGGCCTGATCGGCGACGGGGTCGAGGCGGTCTACACCAGCGATGATGCCAAGCGGCGTTTCGAAGTGCTGGCGCGCGAGGTGTTCTCCCGCTTCAAGGCCTTGCTGATGGAGCCGTCGGTGTTCGGCTACGCCGAGCGCCACGACAACATCGAGGCGATCTACAAGAAGCTGACCGAGCGCCGCGATACGGCCGATGTGACCGAATTGCTCAAACAGCTGCAACGGATCGTCAACGAGGCGATCCGGACCCGGTCGCCGGGGCAGGATCAGGCCGAGGGCCTGAGCTTTGATCTCAGCCGGATCGACATGGACAAGCTGCGCGACGAGTTCGCCCGCAAGGTCCGCCGCAAGGCCACGGCACTCAACGACATTCGCGAAATCGTCGAGGCCCGGCTGGCCGAAATGCTGGCCCGCAACCCCACCCGCATGGACTACCAGCAGAAATACGAAGACATCGTCGCCGCCTACAACAGCGACAAGGATCGGGTGACCATCGAGGAAACCTTCGCGCAACTGACCGACCTGCTGGTCGACCTCGATGACGAGGCGCGGCGCGGCGTGGAAGAGGGGCTGAGCGAGGACGAGCTGGCCCTGTTCGACCTGCTCAAAAAGGAACAGCTCAACAAGGCCGAGCGGGAGCGGATCAAGCAGGCCAGCCGCGAGCTGCTGGCCGCCATCCAGGCCCGTCTGGCCGAGCTGGACCGCTTCTGGGAAAAAGAACAAACCAAGGCGGAAATCGAGGTGTTCGTGCTCGACCAGGTCCATGCCAACCTGCCCACGCCGCCGTTCACCCGGGAGGAAAAAGCGCAGGTGGCGCAGGCAGTCTATGGGCACATCTGGCAGCAGGCGGTTCGGGGGGCATATGCAACGGCGTACTGAATTCTGGTCCATGAACGGATTGGCGGGGTGGTATGGCCCCGTCCTGTCAGTTCGATGAGCGTTCAGATCGTCGAAGTCATCCGACGTTCGGACCAGGGCATCACACGGCCCTTCATTTGTCGCGGGGATGATAATGAGACTTACTTTGTCAAGGGACGCGACGCTGGTCGCCGCAGCCTGATCTGCGAGTGGATTGCCGGCCACCTGGGGGTGGCGCTGGGACTGCCGATTGCGCCATTTGCGATTGTGGATGTGCCTGAAGAGCTGCTGCACGCTGGTGGTGCGCTGGACCTGGCCGATCTCGGCGCCGGGCCAGCCTTCGGATCCAGGCGCCGTAAGGTGATGGAGCTGAATTCGGCCACTGTCGAGTTGGTTCCCGACGAGCTGCAACGCGACGTGCTGGCATTTGACTGGTGGATTCGGAATCCCGACCGATACCTGACAGAGCACGGTGGGAATCCGAACCTGTTCTGGGATGCGGAGGCGGGCGAACTGGTCGTGATCGACCACAATCAGGCATTTTCATCCGATTTCGACCCGAAACCTTTCCTCGAACTGCATGTCTTTGCCAATCAGGTAGGTTCGGTGTTTCGTGACATCGCTCGCCGCGGGGAATACAATCATCGATTCTCGGCGGCACTCGATGACTGGGAACAAATTCGGGGTTCATTGCCTGAGGAATGGCATTTCTCTGACCCCGAGATGACCGTCCCCGCGGATTTTGATCTGGACGCCGCCTACCAGGAGCTGCATGGATTCAGGCAGCCCGATTTTTGGGAAGAGTCATGAAAAAGGTCGCCTGCCAATATGCCATAGTCCGATTCGCACCGTTCGTCGAGACGGGCGAGTTTGCCAATGTCGGCATACTGATGATGGCGCCCCAGGATCGATTTTTCGGTTTCAAGCTGGAAACCCGTCGCTTTGGACGAATTACCCGATTCTTCGAGGAACTGGACCGCAAGCACTACCTCAAGGCACTGCGGCGCGTTCAAGCCGAGTTGGAGCGGGTGCATGAGGTACTGAAAGCCCATGGTTTCGATCGCCGGCGGAAATTCAATGATGTCGAATTCGCACAGCGCATGTTTGCCGAAATCATTCGGCCGCGTGAAAGCACGGTCCGCTTTGGCGAGCCGCGGGTGGTGCTGACCGAGAATCCGGCCCAGAAGCTGCAAGAGCTATTCGGCTACTACGTCGAGCGGAACTTTGTCACCAGGCAGTACAGGGAGGCCTTGCTGGAGAAGGGTGTCCGACGCTGGTTGATCGATGCGCACGTAGCCGATCGTTTCCAGCCGCAGACGGTGGGCGACGAGACCTTTCACATGAATTTCCCATTTGTCGAGCAGCTGGAAGATACGCCCATCAAGATCATCAAGCCGCTGGATCTGGCCCAGGAGGAGCCGCGCAGAATCATCGAGCGTGGGGGAATCTGGGAAATTCGGCTTAGAGAGCTCAGGAAGCGCGAGCGGTTGCCAGAACAGGTTCTTTTTGCCGTGGCCGGCCCCGAAAGGCCGAGCAAGGCCCGCAAGAGCGCGTTCCGAGATGCAGTTTGCCGGCTTGAGGACGCGGACATCGAGGTGGTTGACGCGAAGGACCGTCGACGAATTATCGAGTTTGCCGAAGCCGCCGTTGCCGACTGAATGGTGTCGACAGGGTTCTCGTCTTGCGTCTCGACCGGGAGGGGCCATGAACTTGCTCACTATTGGAACGCTTGCCTATCTGGGCATCGGCACACTGGCGGCACTGTATTTCATCGCCGTGCGTTACGTGAAATTCGATCAGTTCGATGCCCGGTTTTGTCGCCGTGATGCCTTGGCTGTCATTGTTCAAAGCGTTTTTCTCTGGCCCCTGTTTCTCATTGCGCCCAGAAACCCATTCCTGAACCCCTATCGCTGTCTTCGAGGCTATGGCGCCAGTAAAGCGGACGCCGAGAGAAAGTTCCATGCGTTCCTGAAGAACCCACCGCCATCGGGTCGGCTGATCAGGATTCGCCCCACGCACCGTCTGACCGGAGACTCGCAGGGCCTGTTCACCTTTCCTTCGGCAAGCCTTCTGTCGGCTGCAGAGTCCCGGCTTGCCAGGCGACCGTCCCTGGATGATGAGATACGGCCGTGCGAGTACCTCCACGCCTGGCTCAGCGCCAGCCGCTGCCCGAAGTCGGGCATTGCCGATGCGCCAGACGACATGCGCGCCATTCCTGGGGTGGTCGGCGATCTGCTTCGCGCTGGTGAGGCCGGGCTTTTTGCCCGGAGTGCCGGACTGAATACGGTGCAGATGAGTTGACTGCTGTGGAGGCCGAAGCGAATCCCGGCTGGAATTTCAGGGAAATGCGGTGCCCTCGCCAGCACCTTCTGATTTCATGGCCATATGCTAGTGTACCCCGTCACTCATTCTGTAACTTATAGCGAGTCGGAGAGCGTTCAGCTGCAAGGCCTGTCTCGCAGGGAATGGCAGCGTCCTTTCCAAGAGACAGAACGCCGCAGATGAACGCTCTCCGGCTCGCCCTTCGGGAGCGCGCCTGAACCGACATTGCGGCGTTGCGCCCCTTGTAAAGGGCCCTGCCATTCACTGCGGGGCGCGTCTTGTACTGTCGGCTCAGGCGCACTCTATAAGTTACACAATGAGTGACGGGGTACACTGGCTACATCATGCGCCGCTGAGCGCGTCGAGGGAGTCGCCGTGAACGTTCATTCCATTTGAACGTCAGGCCTGGACCAGGAACATACTGCGCCGAGGGGTGCCCCGGAACCCCGCCGGATCGTGCAGCCGAAAACCGGCCCGAGTTCCAGGCAGTCGAAACAATAGGGGAATTCAGGACGAAGTCTTCCGATCTGGCAGAATGTGGCTGGGAGAGCCGGCCATCGACTGAACGCCTGGCCGGCAGGCTGAATTTCAAGAGGAGGTTGCGATGACCAAGTACTACAGTGCCGGGCAGCCGGAGCGTTGCCCTTCCTGCGGCGGTGAGCGGGTTCGGAAGATCCTGTATGGCTTTCCAATGCCCAGCGCCATGGATGCGGCCGATCGCGACGAGCTGGTGCTTGGCGGTTGCGAGATCAACGAATCCGATCCTTTTTGGCGGTGTCTGGACTGCCACACGGATATCCACTTCGAGTCTCGGTGCGAGGGCGCTGCCGGCAACAGGGCGCTGCATTGACCAGGCCGTGACCGGCCGGGACGCGGGAGGCTGAGTTGATGACAGATTCGGACAAGATGAATCCAGGACATTCGGCTGTCGTCGTGTCCGTACGCCCGGCCAAGCGCACGCTGGTCCAGGTTGCGGCCTTTCACGAGGCCGGTCATGCCCTGGCCGCCATGCGCGAGGGGCGACCGCTTTTGTTTGTCGAGATTCATCCCTGGCACCCTGGCGCCGGCGTGACCCGCCAGCTGGTGCCGCGGCGGCGCAACCGCTTCAATCCGGCGCTGGGGCGTGGGGCCGCCCGTGCCGCCTGGCAGGATACGCTGTCACGCTACCTGGCCAGTATCCGGGTATTGCTCGCCGGTCCGCTGGCCGAAGCCCGGGCGATGAACAAGCCACTGCGCTCATTGGGCAGCAGACAGGATCTTGATGAATGCGAAAACCTGGGGCGTCGGCTGTGGCATTTGCAGGAGTTTCTTAAAGAGCACGGCGTTGACACCGGGCCTGGGGTCGAAGAGCGCTTCAACCGCGAGCGGGCTCGGGTTCGACGCTGGGTGGCCCGCCGTGAGAACTGGGACGCCATCAGAAGTATCGCCCGGCTGCTGGTTCAGCGCCAGCGAATCAGCGCTCGTGAAGTGCTGCAGTGCTACCTGAGCGCCCGCAATGCCCGGCAAGGGGGGCTGCCCCTGGACTGGGACTTCGACTGCTGGTCGTCCCCGGTCAGACGGCTGACAGCCCGGCAGACGGCGTGAGCGAGCGGCCCACAGTCTATCGCGTACTTCGAGGCAACGAGGTCCACGTTGTCGGATCCTGGGGCCGTCATGCGCCGGCGCGGCTGGAGCCGGTTCCGGCACCCTATCTGATATCGCCACCACGATCGAAAGTCGACGGCCAGCCAGTGCAGTTGGAACTGCCGCTGCGCGGTGGCGCTGCCGAATCGGCTTGAGTCAGCGCTGACGGTCCGGAAGCTGCTTGCGCCCGAACAGATGGGAAACCAGTATCTCGCGGACGAACTCGGAGCGGGCAATGCCGGTCTCTTTCGCCAGTTCGTCCAGGTCGGCACACATCATTTTCGAGATCCAGATC
>SLIA01000139.1 GCA_007135935.1 Wenzhouxiangella sp. | reverse complement strand
TGCAGGTGAAAATCCACCTCCGGGAAATCCCTGCGGAATCGTTCGATGACCGGCGGCAGCACGTAGCGGGCCTGGGTCTGGGTGGTGGCCAGCCGGATCGCGCCGCGCGCATCGCCGCGCAGCTCGGTCGACAGGGACTTGATGCCGTCGACCTCCTTGAGAATGCGCGCGGCGTGCTCGGCCACCCGCTCGCCGGCCGGCGTGAGCGACTCCAGCCGCTTGCCCTGGCGCACGAACAGGCGCATGCCCAGCTCGCTTTCGAGCAGGCGGATCTGCTTGCTCACCCCCGGCTGGGAGGTATACAGCGCCTCGGCGGCTTGCGTGATATTGAGACCGTTGTCGATCACGGCCATGAAAAAACGGAGTTGCTGCAGCTTCATCCTGATCACCCGTACACTCAAAACGGGCCAATCAAGCCGCTCGCGGAGGATTCAGGATAAAGGGAAGGCGGGCGGGCCGACCGCTTTAGCTGAATTTCTAAAGCGCCCGCAAGCTGGCTCAAATCGGCGCTGTCTGGAAATATCCCGCATATTCAGAGGATTGTCAACCGATCGGGGGCGGGCCGGCGGCAAAGGTTGACGATCGAGCGATGGAAATCCGAAGCACCAATGGATACACCAAACTCGAAACTCGAAGCACCAAATTCGAAACAAGCACGAATGACAGAAATCCGAAATTCCGAAACAAAAAGCGCGGCGACGCTCGAAAGCTTGTTCGCCATTCGAACTCGATGAGCTGTTTTGCTCTCCGCGCACCGCACCACCAACATCAGGTCAGATACACCGCCCTTTCAGCCAAGCGACACGCCCATTTCGGTCATTCGAATTTTGACCGTTCGGATTTGTTTTCACACTTTGGTGGTTCGAGTTTCGGATTTGATATTTTCCAACTTGGTACTTCAGCCAGCCGGCTGTCTATTCCCCATATAACCATTTCTTCTTTGACCCTTCGGCCGCCCGTGGCTACTGTTATATCCAACAAGCTCATCAAGACCGGCTGAGGGACAGGCCCTTCGACGCCGGGGCAACCAGCAGAACATCGCCAGGTGCCAATTCCTGCGGGAGCCCGATCATGGGGCTTGCCGAGAGATGAGTGCTTGCCGCCCCGCCATCTTCGATGATTCTCCAGGGCCGGCACTGCACCCGCACCATCTCCCGTCCTACTCCCGTGGTTTTTCCAGACGAGCTTGTCGAGATTCGTCATGAACCGTTGGAGTATCGACATGAACCAGACCACCAGCCTCGCGGAAGCGTGTTGTCCGCCACCGCCCGTTACTGCCCCCGCACGCCGCTTTGTCGGCGGTGGTATCTGGCATGACATGCGCTGGGCACCGGGGCGTTCGCGGCCGGTGCGGATCATGTATCGCATGGAAGGTCCCGAAGATGCCCCGGTCGTTGCCGCCTTTGGCGGCATCAGCGCCGATCGTCGGGTCGACGAGTGGTGGCGCGATCATTATGGCGCCGACCAGGCGCTCGATCCCGACGCGAGCCGCATTCTCTCCGTCGACTGGCTGGGCGAGCCCTGGCCGGATGGCTCCCCGGTGACTACCGCGCAGCAGGCCGCCGCGCTGGTGGCGGTCATGGATCACCTTGGAATCGATCGACTGGCCGCCTTCATCGGTTCGTCCTACGGCGCCATGGTCGGCCTGGCGCTGGCCGCCGCCTTTCCCGATCGCATCGAGCAGCTGGTGGCCATCAGCGGTGCGCATCGCCCGCATCCCCTGGCTTCCGCCCGCCGCCTGATCCAGCGCGAGGTCATCCGACTGGGGCTGGACGCCGGTGACGAACGTCGCGGCCTGCGCCTGGCGCGGGCGCTGGCGATGACCACCTATCGCCCGCCATCGTTGTTCGACGAGCGCTTCGGGCATGACGATCCGGGGCGCGTGCTGGGTCGTCTGAACAGTTACTTCGACCACCAGGCCCGCGGGCTGATTGGACGTTTCGACGCCGAGCGTTACCTGTGCCTGTCCGAGTCGCTGGACCTGCATTGCGTCGATCCGGCCGAGGTGACCTGTCCGGTCACCCTGGTCGCGGTGCGTTCGGATGAACTGGTGCCCGTCGAGCAACTGCAGTCGCTCGCCCGCGCCCTGCCCGAAAGCTCGCTCAGGGTCATCGATTCCAACTACGGCCATGACGCCTTTCTCAAGGAGCCATGCTTTTTCGACAAGCTGATCCGCCAGACGCTGGCCGAAGGAGTGGTGCAATGACCGACAAGCAACGCCGACCCGAGACCATTGCCGTGCGAGCCGGCATCGAGTCCGACACCCAGCATGGTGCCGTCGTCCCGCCCATTCACCTGTCGAGCACCTACACGTTCGCCGACTACGCCAGCCCGCGCACCTACGACTACAGCCGCTCGGGCAACCCCACCCGCGCGCAGCTTGCCGGCGCACTCGCCGAACTCGAGGGGGGCGCGGCTGGCACCGTGACCGCCACCGGCATGGGGGCGATCAGCACGGTGCTGCAACTGCTCTCACCCGGTGATCGTCTGATCGCCCCGCTGGACTGCTATGGCGGCACCTTCCGCCTGTTCGATGCCTGGCGCAAAAAAGGCCTGTTCGAGCTCGAATGGGTGGACTTCAACGATGCCGCCGCGCTCGACCGGGCCCTGCGTCGCGGCGCGCGCATGGTCTGGCTGGAAACCCCGTCCAATCCGCTGCTGCGCATCTACGACATCGCCGCCGTCGCGCGCGCGGCCCACGCCGCCGGTGCCCTGGTGGTAGCCGACAACACCTTCCTGTCACCAGCCCTGCAGCAACCCATCGCGCTGGGAGCGGACCTGGTGGTGCACTCGACGACCAAGTACATCAACGGTCATTCCGACGTGGTCGGGGGTGCGGTCATTGCCGCCGATGCGGCCCTGGGCGAGGAGATCGCCTGGTGGGCCAACTGCATCGGCATCACCGCCGGGCCGTTCGACAGCTGGTTGACCCTGCGCGGGCTCAGAACGCTCGGTCCGCGCCTGCGCCAGCACCAGGAAAACGCCGCCGAGGTGGTCGAGCTGCTGATGGTCAACGAGTCCGTTTCCAGGGTGCACTATCCCGGCCTGACCGATCACCCGGGCCATGCACTGGCCTGCCGTCAGCAACGTGGATTCGGCGCCATGGTCAGCTTCGAACTGGCCGGCGGCGAGACGGCCGTGCGGCGATTCCTCTCTGCCCTGCGTCTGCCCTCGCTGGCCGAGTCGCTCGGCGGGGTCGAAACCCTGATCGCCCACCCGGCCACCATGACTCACGCCGCCATGAGCGCCGAAGACCAGCGCAAGGCCGGCATCGGCGCCGGCTTGCTGCGACTGTCGGTGGGCCTGGAGGCGGCCGAGGATCTGTGCGAGGACCTGCGCCGTGCACTGGCTTGCGCACGGATCGACAGTTCCGATTCGGTACAGTCAATGGAGGCGCCGGCCGAGCGGGTGGCCGCCGGCCCCTGGCGTTGAATCAGAGCGCGTACTGGATGACGAGCTCGCGCAGCTCGTCGCGCGAGATCCTGCCGTCGTGGTTGGCGTCGAATTCCTCGAAGATCTTGGAGCTGACGCCCATGCCGTGCTCGCCGATCAGGTACTTGACCAGGTCGACGAACTCGCCGCGCGAGAGCACGCCGTCGCGGTTGGTGTCGAATTCGGCAAACAACTCGTTGATCAGTTCTTCGCGATCCATCTTGCAGGTTTCCGGCTGGTTGTGATGATCCGGGCACGATACCACCGCTGCGGCGGTGGATGCGGGCGGATTCAGCCGGTCCGGCGCGGCAACTGCGGGGGCGGCGGCGCGTCGGCCAGCTCCAGCTTTTCGAGCAGTGCCTGGATTTCATCGGAGCCAAGGGTTTCGTGCTCCAGCAGCGCTTCGGCCAGGGCCTCCAGTCCGGGGCGGTTTTTTTCCAGGGTGGAGCGCGCGTAGGCCTCGATGTCGGTCAGCAGGCGGCGCACCTCGGCATCGACCAGGGCGGCGGTTTCCTCGCTGTGCTCGCGCGAGCGCGAGATCTCGCGGCCGAGAAAGACATGCTCCTCGCTTTGCGGAAAGGCGACCGGGCCGATGCGCTCGCTCATGCCCCAGTGCGCGACCATGCGCCGGGCCAGGCGGGTGGCCTGTTCGAGGTCGTTCTCGGCGCCGCTGCTGACCTCGCCGAACACCAGCTGCTCGGCGCAGCGCCCGCCGAACATCACCGCGATGCGATCGCGCAGGTAGCTTTCGTTGTAATTGTAGCGTTCCTCGTCGGGCACCTGCGCGGTCACGCCCAGGGTGCGCCCGCGCGGCAGCACGGTGACCTTCTCGACCGGATCGGCGTGCGGCAGCAGGTGGGCGAGCAACGCATGTCCGGCTTCGTGGTGGGCGATCACCCGCCGTTCGCGCGCCGACAGCCCCCGCTCGCTGGCCAGGCCGAGCAGGATGCGGTCGCGGGCATCGAGAAAGCAGGCGCGATCGAGCTTGTCCAGCCGGCGGCGGCCGGCCAGCAAGGCGGCCTCGTTGGCCAGGTTGGCCAGGTCGGCACCGGTAAAGCCGATGGTGCTGGCCGCGATCTGGTCGAGATCGACATCGTCGGCCAGCGGTTTGTTGCGGGTATGGACGCGCAGGATCGCCGCACGCGCGTCGCAGTGCGGGACTTCCAGCGTGATCTTGCGGTCGAAGCGTCCCGGGCGCAGCAGCGCGGCATCGAGCACGTCGGGTCGGTTGGTCGCGGCCAGCACGACTACCGACTCGTGACCCTCGAAGCCGTCCATCTCGGCCAGGATCTGGTTGAGCGTCTGCTCACGCTCGTCGTGGCCGCCGCCCAATCCGGTGCCGCGGGCGCGGCCGACCGAATCGAGTTCGTCGATGAAGATCACCGCCGGCGCGGCCTCCTTGGCCTGGCGAAACAGGTCGCGCACGCGCGAGGCGCCGACACCGACGAACATCTCGATGAACTCCGAGGCCGAGATGGTGAAAAACGGCACCCCGGCCTCGCCGGCAATGGCGCGTGCCATCAGCGTCTTGCCGGTGCCCGGCGGGCCCATCATCAGCACACCGCGCGGAATGCTTGCACCCAGGCGCTGGAAGTGAGCCGGATCCTTGAGAAACTCGATCACCTCGGCAATTTCCTGCTTGGCGCCCTCGGCACCGGCCACATCATCCAGGCGCGTCTTGCTGTCCTCGCGACGTACCTGTTTGGCGCTCGATTTGCCGAAACCGATGGCTCCGCCGCTCCCCATGCGCTGGGCCATGCGGTGCCAGAACCAGAACAGCAGCGCCAGGATCAGGATCCACGGCAGCGCCAGGCCCAGCACCTGCTGCCACCAGAGCGGATCGGACGGGCGCGCGACCACGCGCACCTCGTGTTCGGTCAGCAGCGGCAACAGCCGTTCATCGTGAAACTCCGGTCGTACGCTGTGAAAATGCCCGGGTTCGGCCACATCGAGCTCGGAGCGCCCGTGCACGTTCAGGCGACCACGGATTTCCTGGCCGCGAAAGGTGACTTCCTCGACATGGCCGCGCTCGATCGACTCGAGAAATTCGCTGTAGGCCAGCTCGCGTGTCTCGGGCTGGTCGGCGGCCTGCATGAAGTAGGCCACCAGCAGGATGGCAACGGTCAACCACAAAAACAGGCGGATGCGCTGTCCGAGCCCATTGTCGAATTCGCCTGAAGGAGGTTCGCGGTCGTCGCCGTTGCCCGGCTGCGGCCCGTTGCCGCTTTCTGGCGGGTCCTGGTTGTCCTGGTTCATGGCCGGATCCTGCGCGGCTATCCACGCATTCGAATATACCAGTTCACGACTTCAACGGTTCTACCCGGCATCCGGTCGCGCCGATTTGATTTTTCTCTGTGAACTCTGTGTCTCCGTGGTGAGTTATGAAGTTCGTTCCATGAGAGGCCTTGTCAGTGCCACGAACTCACCGGCCTGGTTTATTCTTTTCACACGAGCCACCGACCGCGTCCGATTTCACCCGAGCCTAGCCCCGATGATCAAGCGTATTCCGGCAGACGAGCGGCCCCTGTCGCTGACCACCGCCCTGATCTTGCTGGCGGCACTGGCCGGCATCGTCTACCTGACCGGCCTGGCCTGGCCCTGGATGAGCACCTGGCTGGCCGGGCTGAGCAGTTTTCAACTGGGCTTTCTGGCCAGTTTCGTCGCCGGGCTGTTTACCGCCGTGGGTGCCCTGCCGATCTTCATGCTGCGTCGCATCAGCCAGGCGACCGAGGATGCCTTGATGGGCTTTGGCGCCGGCGTGATGCTGGCCGCGACCGCCTTCGAACTGGTGCTGCCTGCCGTGGAGGTTGCCGAGGTCCAGTACGGTTCGGTGACCATGGCCCTGGCGGTGCTCGTCTTCGGGGTCGGAATCGGCGGCGGCCTGTTCCTGGCCCTGCAGCGACTGGTGCCCCAGGAACGCTTCCGCATCGGGCTCGACGACGGCGCTGATGCCGCCAGGGCGCGCGGCATCTACCTGTTCATCTTCGCCATTGCCCTGCACAACCTGCCCGAGGGGCTGGCCGTGGGCGTGGGGTTCGGCGGCGATGTGCGCGACGGCATCACCCTGGCAGTTGCCATCGGCCTGCAGAACATGCCCGAGGGGTTGATCGTGGCGGTGGCCATGATGTCGCTGGGCTACGGCAAGTGGCCGGCGTTCGGCATGGCCCTGCTCACCGGCCTGATTCAGCCGGTTGGCGGACTGATCGGGGCGGCCGCGGTGAGCCTTTCGCAGATGATGTTGCCGTGGGGCATGGCCTTTGCCGGCGGCGCCATGCTGTTTGTCATCAGCCACGAGATCATCCCGGGATCACACAAGCACGGCTACCAGACCCGTGCCACCGCCGGGGTATTGATCGGCTTCATCACGCTGATTGCCATCGACCTGTCGATTGGCTGATGGCGCCCGGGGGCGGCGACTCACTCGTCGTCGAGCGTGAAGTCGGGGGTCTGGGTCGGGCGCTGAATGAAGTTGCCCTGCAGCAGGTCGGCCTTTGAATTCCACATGCGTCCCATGGTTTCGGCATCCTCGACCTGGCCGATGATGATGCGTGTGCCGGCCTCGTGGAAGACGCCGGCCAGGTGATCGAACTGCTTGCCGACCTTCGGGTCGGCACCGATGCCGGCGGCAAAACGCGGGGTGAGCTTGACGTAGTCGACATCGAAATGGTTGAGCAGCAGCTCGGGCCGGGTTTCGTCGCCGACGCCGGAAATCGACAGGCCGAAACCGAGTTTGCGCAGCCGCGGCAGCAGGCTGCGGGCATCCTTGAGATGGTCGTTGAGGTCGGCCTGGCGGAATTCGATGACCAGCAGTCGTTTTTCGGAGATGCGCTTTTCCAGGTTTCTGGCCAGCGATTCGAACCGATCGCCGTCGGCCAGGGTCGCGGCCGACTGGCTGATGAACAGGCGGATCGGGCGGTCGCGGCCGAGCTGTTCGCGAATCACGGTCAGCGCCCGTACGTTCATCCAGCGGTCCAGTTCGAGAATCCGGCCATGGCGCTCGGCGACGGGGATGAATTCAGCGGCCGTGATGAGCTGGTCGTCGTCGGTGAGCAATCGCGGCAGCAACTGGTAATGGGTCAAGGCGTCGTCGCCGGTGCTCACGGCTGGCTGGAACAGGGTCTGCAGCGTGTTCTTGTTGAGGGCCTCGCGCAACAGCCCCAGCATGTTGCGTTCGTCGTCGCTGGCGCTGGCCGCCGAGACTTCGGGCTGATAGGTGTGGCAGCGGTTGCCGCCGTCTTCCTGTGCCTGGTCGGCGGCACGCGCCGCGCAGACCAGCAGCCTGTCGGCTTCGCCGATGCGCAGGCTCAGGGGGCAGATGCCGAGGCTGGCCGAGGCCGCCACTTCCTGCCCATCGATGGCGAAGACCGACTCGCCGATGCATTGGCAGATGGTCTCTGCCAGCCGGTCCAGTGCCCCGGCATCCAGGCCCGGTGCGAGCATGACCAGGCTGTGTTCGCCCAGGCGGGCGGGGATGTCGTCATCGCCCAGCACCTTGTCGAGGCGCTTGCCGATGCAGCCAAGCAAATCATCGATACCGTGCATGCCGATCTGGTCTCGAATCATGGCTGCCTGATCGAGGTTGAGGTAGATGACACCGCCGCCGGATTCTTCCGGGCTGGCGTTGACGCCGGCCACGGCGGCTTCTAGCTGGGCCAGGAAATGATGACGATTGAACAGCCCGGTATCCGGATCGCGGCTGACCTGGTCGTGCATCTTCTCCAGCCAGGCGGCCTCGGGGTTGTCGGGACCGATGAATTTCAGCACGGTCTGGCCGAGCCGGATGCGGTCGCCGTCTTCCAGTGCCTGGCGATCGACGACCATTTCGTTGATTCGGGTGTGATTGGTCGAGTCGAGGTCTTCGATCCAGAACCCGCCCTTCTTGCGCTCTATCGTGCAGTGGCGGCGAGAGATGCCGGGGGCAGACATGTGCAGATCGCAGTCATTGGCCCTGCCGATCACCATGCGCTCGGCATCAAGAGTGAACTGGCTGCCCAGTTCCGGACCCTGGATGACCACCAGGCGCGCGATACCGTTGCCACCATCGGCGGCATCCGGCTCGACGCGGGTGTAGACCTGGGTCTGCGTGGCGTTGTCGTCGCGGTTGTTGGTCATGGCCTGTCGCCGGATTCAGCAGTTGGGTCGGGAACAAGGATTGTAGCGCTGTGAGGAACTGTCGCTTGGTCCTTTCGTCGCTTTGTCGCTTTGTCGCTTTGTCGTTTTGTTGTTTCGTCCCTACGACCAAACGACAAAGCGACAAAACGACAATCCCCTCCACTCACGTGCCACAGAACGTCTTGAGCACACGCTGTTCCGGCCGTGGCGGACTTGCGAAGTGCGCCTGCCCGGGCTGGTCGTCGTAAGGCCGGGCCAGGATGTCGACGAGCCGGTGCATGGGTTCGAAGTCCAGTCGCTCGATGGCCGCATCCACGGCCTGCTGGGCCAGGTGGTTGCGCAGGACGAAGGCCGGATTGACCCGGCGCATGGCCTTTCGGCGCGCCGATTCCGTGCGACTTTCCGTGCCCAGGCGCTGGCGCCACTGCGCCGCCCAGGCATCGAAGGCGGTCGGATCGTCGAACAGCTCGCGCACCGGGCCGTCGCCGGCGGTGTCGGTGCGGTCGAGTTCGCCCAGGCGTCGAAAGGTCAGCGTCATGTCGGCGCGCTGGTCGGTCATGATCGACAACAACGCCTCGGCCAGCTCGATATCGCCGTCGCGGGCTTCGGCCAGGCCGAGCTTGGCGCGCAGCACGGCGTGAAAATGTCGCTCGAAGCGCTCCTGGAATGTGCCCAGTGTTGCGTTGGCTTTTTCCAGCGCCGCCTCGCCGCTGACGTCGAACAGGTGCAGCAGGCACTCGCCCAGGCGAGCGAGATTCCAGTGGGCAATGGCCGGCTGCTGGTTGAAGGCATAGCGGCCGCGCCGGTCAATCGAGCTGTAGACGGTGGCCGGATGGAATTCGTCCATCCAGCCGAACGGGCCGAAGTCGATGGTCTCCCCGACCACCGAGGTGTTGTCGGTATTCATCACGCCGTGGATGAAGCCCACGCGCATCCATTCGGCGACCAGCAACGCAGTGCGCTCGATGACCGCCGCGAAGAAATCGAGAGCGGGCTGGTCGCTGTCGGCCAGCTGCGGATAGTGCCGTTCGATGATGTAGTCGGCCAGCAGTCGAACCGATTCAGGGTCGCCGTTGCGGGCAAAGTATTCGAAGGTGCCGATGCGCACGTGGCTGTCGGCCACCCGAACCAGGATGCCGCCCGGTTCGGGTTGCCGGCGCATGACCTCCTCGCCGGTGGCGATGGCCGCCAGCGCGCGCGTGGTCGGGATGCCGAGCGCGGCCATGGCCTCGCTGGCCAGGTATTCGCGCACCACCGGCCCGATGGAGGAACGACCGTCGCCGCCACGCGAGAAAGGCGTCGGGCCCGAACCCTTTAGCTGGATGTCGCGGCGTCGGTTGTCGCGATCGATGATCTCGCCCAGAAGCAGCGCGCGCCCGTCTCCCAGTTGCGGCACCCAGTTGGCGAACTGGTGACCGGCATACGCCATGGCAATGGGTCTGCCGGCGCGACGGTTGCCGGCCATCATCTCGACGCCTTCGCCCGAGGCCAGAGCTTCGGCATCCAGGCCCAATGTCGCGGCCAGCCTGCCATTGAGACGAACCAGTGATGGTTGCTTCACCGGCGTGGGTTCGACCCGGGCGTGGAAGTTGTCGGGCAGGCGAGCGTAGCTGCCGTCGAGCACGGCTCCGGCAAACATATCGTCGGAAGGGGGTGGCGCGGGTTGCATGGGCGACGGTCAACCCAGCAGCGGGCGCAGCACTCTTGCCGCGACAAACAGCACGGCAATGATGATGGCCACGGTCAGGAAAGTCTTGGGTTTGAGACGCAACATCGCCTGGGCTCACTCATCGGCCACGGTGGCCTGCCAGACAATCGCGCGCCACTGGCCGTCGCGCTTTCGGAAAACCCCGGAATTGAAATAGCGTCCGGTCTCCTCGTCGTTTACCGAAGCGACGAGGGTGAAGGTCAGGACCGCGGTGTCGTCGAACACACGGATGTTGACGTCGCGAGCGCCATAGGTCGGACCGTTGCTGTCGGTCTGGTCGCCTTGTTCGAGGCCGGCCATGATCTCGGCCTTGCCAAAGCGCGCTCCGCTCGAACTGGTGTAGACCAGGTCATCGGCCCAGAAGCGATTGTGCACGGCGGCATCGTTGACTGTCGCGCCGGCCAGAAAGGTCTCGAGCAGGCTGCGCAGGGCGGCGGTGGAATCATCGCCGGCATGCGTCGTGCCGGCAATCAGCATCAGCAAGACAGCAAAGACTCTCATTCGCGTGCTCCGGAAATGCCTGGTGGTCCGGACATCATATTAACCCGGCACGAATGTAGATCGCATTCAGCCGCCGAGCCGGTCTCGTCCCGAACGGCCGCAGGTATGCAGTGACGGCATTGGCGGGGCTGTATCGCACCGCGCAAACCCGGTATAATCCCCGCGCACACAGCAAGTTCCGTGGGGCCGTAGCTCAGTTGGGAGAGCGCAGCAATCGCACTGCTGAGGTCAGGGGTTCGATTCCCCTCGGCTCCACCATTCCCCCTCCGTAACCTGATCGCTAGTCGACGTCGAGCGTATGGCTGAGCTGCAGCTGGTCGGTTTCCGGGCAGACCCGGGTTCGGCGGCGTTCGAACAGGCCGAGAAACGGCGGTCTCATGAGCTTTTCGTCGGCGCGTGATTCCAGTGTCACCTGGTTGCCGTGTTCTCTCAGCAGGGTGGAGCGGACCAGTTCATGCAGCTCCCCGCGGCCGCGATCATCACCGCCCATGGGCATGCCCCGCTGCGCGGCGTGCAGTTCGGCCAGCGTGTCCAGTGCACTTGCGCCCCAGCGGCGCGCGGCCTGCCAGGCTTCGGCGAATTCGGCCAGGGCCCGGCGTGGATCGGGCATGGACTCGACCAGCTCGGCGACCCGTTCCAGTTTCCGCGGCAGCTCGGCCAGGCCCAGCAGCCCGCAGTCGGGATTGATGTGCAGGTCGCTGGCGTTCATGTAAGTCACCATCTTCAGGCGGCGGTTGCGGGCGATCTGGCGGTCGGCGGCCTCGAGGCGGGCAGCTTCGGCCCGGAACAGGGTTTCGGCGGTGCGGTAGAGCTTGGCGACCTGCTGGCGCGTCACGTCGCGGCGCCGGAAGTCGCAGGCCAGGTGATCAAGCATCTCGATGACCCGCGTGTCCAGCCAGACACTGACGTTGTGGCGATTGTCGCGTGCGTGCTGGTAGAGCGGTGACAGACGCGTCTTGCGATCGATGGTTTCCGAGCGCAGGCTGACCAGGTCGAGCAGGCGGCGGTCGCACTGCTCCACGGCAGTATCGAGCGCGACCAGGACTTCCGGGTCCTCCTCGCCTGAGCGTCTCAGGCGGACGGCCTGGTCGAGATGCTTCGCAACCCGTTCCTCCGCTGCCTTGCGTGCGGCAATGCGGCGTCGTTCTTCGTCCGGTGGAATACAGTCAACCAGCGATCCGTAGACGATTTCCCAGGCCGTGGTGCCCCGGTTGGCGATGTCCTGCTCCAGCACCAGGGCGGTGATGGGCGGCAGTTCGCCCTTGCGCTTTCTCAGTATCGAAGGCTGGGTGCCTTCGCTCAGCCCGATGCTGGTGAAACGCCAGCTCGAGTAGTTGATCGAGGTGGGCAGGCCCTCGCCCGGTGCCAGATTGTCGATACCGCCCTCGCGGCCGAAGTGGATGCCCGAGAAGTCTCCCTCCAGGATGGGCTCGCCGACGGCCAGGTCGCGCAGATCGGCGTCGTCGAGGCTGTCCCAGCCCTCGATGCGGGCTTTTCGCTGGGCGCGAAATGCCGGTCCGGGCAGGTTGAGGATGTTCTCGGGCTTGAGGTCGGTATGGGTGACGTCATCGGCCAGCAGCTGGTGTCCGTTCTGCATGAGGTTGGCGGCCATGCGCAGACGGTGGCTGAGCGAGCACTCCTCCAGCAGTCGCCTGCGTGCGTGGAGGTCCGACAACATGCCCTGCGCGCTCCAGTCGAGCACGGTGAGCATCAGCTTGTGCTCGTAGTCCACCTTGACCCGATGCAGTAGCGGGCCGATGTTGCGGCTGAAGTGAGCGCTCAGTTCCCGGTCGAGTATTTTCCAGGCTCGCCCGGCGTCATCGAACGGCTCTTGTTCGTGTTCGCTCAGCAGGCTGGTGACCGTGGTCATGATCTCGCTGCGAATGCGTGGATGGACCTTTGCCTGGGCAATCAGCGCGCCGACCTGCACGCCGTGAACGAACTGGTGAGCCTGGATCAGACGGACCAGGTCGCCAACCGATTCGAAGGGAACGGCCTTGACCGCGACGCGGTGCTGCCCGCTGCGATAAACCGCCACGTTGCGGTGCGAGCCCATCACGCGCGGCGTGTCGTCGGCCTCCCGCTCCAGGGTCCACTCGACGCCCTTTACGGTGAAACGATCATGGTTGTGAAAGTACGCCGCACATTCTCCGCGCGCCCCCCAGATGCGCTCCTCGGCCGTCTTGCGGTAGGAGTTTCGGGCGATGCAGGCCAGCCGCTGTTCGGCCAACTCGTCGATACAGGCGACAAAGCGCGACTCGAAGGGATTGCCGGGCTGGAGGAAGACCACCTTGCCGTTGTTCCGGCGCAAGGCCAGACCCCGTCGCGTGCCGAGCAGGATGCTGGTCACCGATTGCCCGAACAGGCCATCGGAGCGCTGGTGAGGGCGGATCGACAGGCGCATGGCCACCGGGCCGCGGCGCGGTGTCTGCGCGGCGAAATCGAACCCCGCCAGTGCACTTCGCAACGCCTGGTGTTCGCCGCAGCCGTGGCGGCGGTCGATGCCGATGTTGTGATTGAAATTCTGGATCGCGGCGAGAAAGTCACGCTCATTGACCTCCGGGCCGGGCTGGAACAGCTCGCTCATCCACTCTCCCAGTTCCCGGTTGCATTCGCTCTGCGCATTCAGCAGCACGAACAGCTTGCGAAAGTACTCCTCGCGCAGCCGGGCGTTGTTGCGGATCTGCTCGACGCTGTGGCTGCGGTTTCGCAGATAGAGCGGGTCTTCGATGCGAGCCCAGATCCGGGCGTGGCCCGGAGCAAGTTCGTACTCTTCGTCGTCGGATGTTCGGTAGCGGAACCTCAGTTCGACGTAGGTGACCGCCGGGTTGTCGGTCGGCACCAGCCGGCGGGGCCGGGCCTCGAGACCGGCGAAGCCGGCGCTGCGCAATGCCGAGTCGTCCTGCCCGGTCCGATGCTGAATGAGCGGAATGTGCGGCATGCGGCGGGAAAAATCGCGCACCAGCAGCTGTTCCCGTTCGAGAACTCTTTGCAGAGCCGATCCGCTCAGCCTCCGGTCCTTTCCGAAGGCGAATGGCAGGCGTGCGAACAGGGTATCGCTCAAGTGGATTCTTGTAATTGGAGAACTACCGGATGTGCATGCACTTTACTGGAGGCACCTGGAAGCGGCAAGTCGGGCATTCCCCGAGTGCGGCCGCGTCCGTTGCGCAATCCGCGCTTCGTGCTCGTCGGCCCCGACGAGCAGGCCGGGGAGGATCTGCCCGCCGACATCCGGCAGCGCTTCCACCGCTATGGCCGCTGTCGCGATTGTCGACGGGTGTACTGGCCGGGCAGCCATTCCGACCGCCTGCGCAAGCGCCTGGCACAGGTCGGCATCGAGTTGCCCGCGCTGGCCGTACCGGCGCGTTCGTGATGTAATCTGGAGCGACCGTACCGGAGGATGCCGTCATGCCTGTGATCTTCCCGTTGTTGGCCGCCTGTGTGCTGGCCTTGTTTATCTCCCCGCCGCTGCTTGCCGAGCCGCACGATCTTGTCCCGGTGCCCGACGAGCTGGAAGAGCCGATGAGACCGGTCGATGATGCGGCCGAGCCTGACGAGCCGATCGACGAGCGGGCGGCGCAGCGAACGACGATGATGGCCCATATCGACGGGCTGATTGCCACCCAGCAGCGCGAGTACGGCCTGGGTGCGCTCACGCTGTCGGTGGTGCGCGACGACGAGCTGTGGTTGGCGAAGGGTTACGGGCTGGCCGATATCGAAAGCGAACGCGCGGTGGTGGCCGACGAGACGCTGTTTCGCATCGGGTCGGTCTCCAAGACCTTTACCTGGACGGCGCTGATGATGCTGGCCGAGCGCGGCCGGCTCGATCTCGATGCCGATGTCAACGATTACCTGCTCGACTTCAGCGTGCACGAGGCCTTCGGAGAGCCGGTCACGTTGCGCCAGATCATGCATCATCGCGCCGGATTCGAGGACACGTTCCGGCTGTTTGCCGTCGCCGACGACGAGCCGCGAGAGCTGGCCGAGTTGCTGGCCGAGCACCAGCCCAGGCGCGTCTATCCGCCGGGGGCGCGTACCGCGTACTCCAACTGGGCCTCGGCACTGGCCGCCCAGGTGGTCGAGGATGTCGCCGGCGTGCCCTATGGCGAGTTCCTGCAGGCCGAACTGCTCGATCCGCTGCAAATGCACGACACCACCCCGCTGGCACCGGGGCAGATGACGTCGGGCCAGCGCGAACGCCTGGCCACTGGCTACAAGCCCGAGCAGGGCGCCCTGGTGGACCAGGCTTTCATGCAGATCGGGCCTTACTGGCCGGCCGGCGGCCTGGCCTCCACGGCCACCGACATGGCGCGCTGGATGCGCTTTCATCTCAACGGCGGCGAGCTCGACGGTGTTCGTCTGCTCGAAGCCGACACGCACGCGCGCATGTGGACGCGCGCCTTCGACGACCGCCCCGCCGCGGCCGATGTCGCCCACGGCTTCCAGGACCGCCCCTACCGCGGCCTGCATACTTTCGGCCATGGTGGCGGCACGGCGGCCTACCTGACCAACATGGTGCTGGTGCCGGAACTGTCGCTGGGCATTTTCCTGTCCCAGAATTCCACGCACACCATGTCGCCGATTCGCCAGGTGCCTGACCTGGTCATCGACCATGTCACCGGCTTCGACTTCCATTCCTGGCTCCTCGACCGGGATTCAGCCGGTGCCGAGGCGCTGGCCGAGCTGGCCGGCACCTATGTCAACAACCGGCGCGTGTTTTCCACCTTTGCCGCGGTGCTGGGCGCGTTCAATATCGCCCGCGTCACGCCGATCTCGGCCGATTCGGTGGCCGTGAGCCTGATGGGGGAGACACAGTACATGCGCCGTCTCAACGACGATGTCTTTGCCGCTGCCGGCGGTGATCGCATCGCTTTCGTGCGCGATGCCGACGGCGACGTGGTTGCCCTGGCCGACGGCATGGGCGTGCACACCTACGAGCGGGTCGGCTGGTTCGACAACCCGATGACCCTGCTGGCCGCTTTTGCCGTTGCCCTGCTGCTCACGCTCACCCATGCGGCGGGATTCTCGCGCCGGGCGGGTCGCCAGGTCTATGCGGGATTCGCCGCCCGCCTCGCCGGGGGCGCGGCGCTGCTGGCCGTGCTCGCGGTTTTCGCCCTGGCCGTGGCCCTGGTCTACCTGGCCGCCGGCCTGGGCGAGTTCGACATCAGCCGCATGCCCGGCGAATATCCGCCGCTGGCCATGTTCGTCGTTCACTACGCCGGCTGGGCCGTGGCGGTCGCGGCCGGAGTGCTGGCGCTGGCGCAGTGGCCGGCCTGGTCGGGATCGGGCTGGGGCCTGTTCAAGCGCCTGCATTTCGCCCTGTTTGCCGTCGCCCTGCTGTTTCTGACCGTACAGCTGTGGCAGTGGCGGGTCATCGGCGCGCCGGTGATCTGATGTCCGCTGCCGGGCACTCAACGGGCATGTCCGGGGTCCAATGGCCATGAATGAACCCGCCCTGCGCCGCTCCAGTCATTTGCACCCCGCCGACCTGCATGGCCTGAGCCTGCTGGCCGTCGACGGCGTGCTCGGCACGACCGCGCTGGTCGAGGACATGCATCGAACGATTGCCGGTCTGGCCCCGCCGATTGGCCGCATGCCGGCCGGCAGGACCCGCGGCATCACCGGACTGGTCTATCGCAGCATTCACGGCATTACCCGGTCGGTGGGCATGGCATCGGACTTCGCCTTCTCGCGCGTGGTGCCGCTGTTGCCGACACGCGACTCCTCGCCGGAAAGAGAACGCCTGCTGGCGGTGATCAACGGCGTGGTCGGCGACCATCTGGCAGAACGCACCAACCCGCTGGCCATCGCCATGGGGCTGCGTCGCAATGGCCGGGCGCTGGATTTCGAAAAGGCTGCCTCCGAGCGTCCCGGCCGACGGCTGCTGATTGCCGTGCACGGCCTGTGCATGAACGATCTGCAATGGCAGCGCAGCGAAGCGGTGCCGGCGCTGCCTGAGCAACTGGCCGCAAGTCTCGGGTACACGCCGCTGTACCTGCACTACAACACCGGCCGCTCGATTGCCGACAACGGCCGTGATTTCGCCGTGCTGCTCGAAGACCTGCTGGGGCAATGGCCCGAACCGGTCGACGAGCTGGTGCTGGTCGGTCACAGCATGGGCGGCCTGGTGGCCGTCAGCGCCTGTCATCATGCGGTTCAGGCTGCTCATGCCTGGCCGGACGTGCTGCGCCGCATCGTCACGCTGGGGGCTCCGCATCACGGTGCGCCGCTGGAACGCATCGGCCACCGGGTGGACGGCCTGCTGGCGATCAGTCCCTACACGGTACCGTTTACCCGCCTGGGCGCGGTTCGATCCGCAGGCATCGTCGACCTGCGCCACGGCAACGTCACCGGATCCGGGCATGGCGCGGATCAGCCGCCGGAACGGGCCGGGCTGCCCGATCACGTGACCTGCCATGTGGTGGCCGCGACCACGGATGGTCGGGTCGATTCGCTCAAGTCCCGCTTTCTGGGCGACGGCCTGGTGCCGCTGGCCAGCGCGCTGGGCCGGCATGCCGACCCGTCTCGCTGCCTGCCGGTGCGTCCCGGGCACCGGCACGTGGCCCGAAACACCCGCCATATCGGCCTGCTGTCCGAACCTTCGGTACAGCAGGCCCTTTACGACTGGTTGCGTTAGCCGTTCAGTTCAGTCGGTCAGCAATGCCTTCCAGGGTGCCGGCCACACCGATCAGGCGCTGGCGGGTCGCGCCGTCGTGGTCGCGCGCGGATTCGGCCAGTTCGGCGGCGTGGCGACGCAGGACTTCGGGCAGTTCACCGGCCTGGCGACCGTCGTTCAATGCTTCGTCGGCCTGGTCGAGCAGGTCGCGCAGATCGCTCAGTCGTTGTTCTTCCAGACGCCGGCTGCGTTCGAGCTGGTCGAGCCGGGCCCGGGCCACGACCGGCTCGGCCGGCCAGCTGACCTGGTCCTGCTGCTGGGGATTGAAGGCGTCGCCCTTGTCGACCAGCCGTGCCGCGGCCAGCTCGTTGGCGCTGATGTAGTCGCTGGGCAGCAGTTCGAGCACGTCCAGGCCGCGCACGATCTCGGTGCCGTAGACCCGGCCGCGATACCAGTAGGCCGACCAGTAGCCACCGGTCACCAGCGCTTCTTCGTCGATCGGTCCGCGATCGAAGAAGGCGATTTCCTGAGGACTGGTCGCATCGGTGAAATCGAACACCGAAATGCCGCCCTGGTACCAGGCCTGAACCATGATGTCGCGCCCGGGCACGGGCAGCAGCGAGCCGTTGTGGGCCACGCAGTTTTCCTGCTCGGTCTGGGGCGCCGGCATCTTGTAGTAGGAGCGAAACACCAGTTCGTTGTCGACGATCTCGTAGATGGCGTTCGCGCCCCAGGTCAGCGGGTCGGAAGCGCGACAGCGCGGCCGGGTGCCGCCGCCCCACTCGTCGGTAAAAATCACCTTGCGCCCGTCGTTGCTGAAGGTGGCCGAGTGCCAGTAGGCGAAGCCCGTGTCGACCACTTCATGGATGCGCTCGGGATTGATCGGGTCGGAGATGTCGAACAGGATGCCGTTGCCCGAGCACGCACCCGCGGCAATCTGCTTGTCGGGAAACACCGTGATGTCGTGACAGTGGTTGGTTTCGGCCGAGGTCTGGGTGCCCGGGCCGTGATCGCCGCGCTCCCACAGACCGGCCAGGATGCCGGTGTCGGGGTCGGCGAACACCGCCGGCGAATGCACGATGCGTGAGTCTTCGGGCCGGTCGACCGGAATCTCGATCACGTCGATGCGAAACAGCGCGGTCTGGTCGTCGCGCCAGGGATCCTCGTCGATGCAGCCTTCCATTTCGTCTTCGTCGCGCACCGGGGCGGTGCCCGAGTTGTAGACGATCAGCCTGCCGTCCTCGCCCGGGCCGGCGACCACGGTGTGGGTGTGCGAGCCGCGGCAGGTCTGCACCTGGCCGACCTGCCTGGGCCGGGCCGGGTCGGCAATGTCGAAGATGCGCAGGCCGCGGAAGCGTTCGTCGCTGACCTGGCCGGCCACGCCCAGCAGGCCGCAGTCGGTGCGGCCGCGGAATTGCTCGACCGACATGATCAGCAAATCGCCGACGATGGATACGTCACCCTGCCCGCCCGGGCAGACCACGCCGCTGAGCAGGGTCGGCTCGGCGTCGTTGCCGATGTCGTAGAGCTTGAAGCCGTGATAGTTGCCCACTGCCAGCACGTCGCCGGCAAACGCCATGTCGGTATTGGCGAAGTCGAGCAGCGAGGGCCGGTCGCGGCCTTCATCCTCTTCGGGTTCCTCACCATTTTCTTCTGCCTGCAACTCGCGCAGGCGGCTGGTCGGCTGGGCGGCCGGATTGTCCGGGTCGAAGAAGCCGTCGGGCTTGGGCAGCGCGACCAGCAGTTCCATGTTGTAGATCGCCTCGCCGGCATCGCGGAAACCGGCGGCCAGGCCGGTGCGCGGGTCGGGCGAGAAGCCGGCCAGCATGATGGTCATGCGCTCGATCTCGGCATCCTGGTCGTTCTTGACCTCGCGGGCGAACTCGAACAGTTCCGGATCCTGGGCTGCGCCGGGCGCGGCGAGCAGGTCCTCGACCATGACCAGCGCGCCGCGGTGGTGTTCGATCATCAGCTCGAGAAACAGGGTGTCGAAGTCGTCGCCGCTGGCCGCTTCGAGTTCTTCCATCTGTTCTTCGGTCGCCATGCCCTCCATGCCGTGGTGATGATGGTGGTGGCCATGGGCGCGCCAGTCGCGGTCGGGCACCGGCTCGCCGCGCGCACTCAGCCATTCGATCATGTAGGCAATCTCGTCTTTCTGCGAGGACTCGATGCGCCGGGCCAGCTCGATCATCCGGTTGCGCGCGGTGCGATCAGCGACCAGCTCGGTCATGTCCAGGGCCTGCTGGTGATGCGGAATCATGTCGGACATGAACTGCACGTCGGCCGCCGAGTACCGCACGGCGGCGAGCTTGATGGCATCCTCGGCCGAAATCTCGCGACTGTCCTCGCCGGGCTTGCCGGGCTGGATGATGGGCGCGCCGGCCACGGCGGTGCCGGCCAGCCAGCCGGTGACGAGCGTCAGGGCAATCAGGCGGAAAAAGAAGCGGGGCAGATGGGGCATGGGCAATGGTCCTGTTCGGGTCGGCCGCAGACTGGCCGGTCGGGTCAAAGCCGTCGAATTTACCAGAGTCGGCGTAACGGTGCCCGTCGGGCGTTTCCCGAGATCAGCTTCTGAAGTCCCGGGCGCACGGCCAGGAACAGCCGGTAAGCACGCTCCAGCAACCACCGTACCGGCCCGAACCGGGCTGCCAGTCCCACTGGGCGCAGCCATGGAATCATGCGCCACATCGCAGCAAAGGCGACCGCGCCGGAGACCAGTTCGCCGTCCTCGTCTTGAGCATGGAAGCGGGCCAGCAGGGTCTCGCGATCCAGCGGGCAGGCCGCATCGCCCGTCACGTCGACGAATGCGATGCGCCCGTGCCGGTCCAGCCGCCGCATCAGGCCGATCTCGTGCCGGCACAGCGGGCAGCCGGCATCGTAGAACACCGTGACCCGGGCCGTCATGTCGGGTCGGCTTAAGGTCGGGAGTGGGTTGCGTTGCGAATCGGACATGACGGCCTGCCTGTCAAAGCGGAGCCGTCAGAGTAAAGCTGTGCGCCCCAACGGGGCGTGACTGAAAAAAGCTCATCCCGGGTCACCGCTTTCGCAGCGCCCGGGATGAGCTCGTCGCAATGGCGCTATATGGCGCTATTCGTCTTTCAGATACTTCGCCAGCCAGTCGTGCACTTCCTCCCAGAAGTAGCGTGCTTCCTTGCCCTGCATGATCCAGTGGTCGGCATCGTGGAAGACCAGCAGGCGCGAGGGCACCTGCATGCGCTGCAGGTAGGTCCAGGCGGCGATGGTCTCGTTGGGCGGCACACGGTAGTCCCGCAGGCCGATGGTCAGCATGGTCGGGGTCGAGAAGTTCTCGGCATAGGTCGACGGGCTCTGTTCCTCCCAGACATCGCTCTCCCAGGGCAGACCGTCGTTCATGATCTCGCGGTGATAGATGGCGTCACTGGTCGACCACTGGCCCTCGAGGCTGATCAGGCCGGCATGGCCGATCAGGGCATCGAAGCGATCGGTGGTGGCCAGCAGCCAGTTGACCAGGTGGCCGCCGTAGCTCGCACCCGTGGCGGCAGCGCGGTCGGGGTCGATGAAATCGAATTGCTCGATGGCCGCGTCGGCTGCCTCGACCAGCTCCTCGCCCGGCGTGGCCAGCGGGTCGCCCTGGATGTTGCGCGAGAACTCCTCGCCGTAGCCCACCGAACCGGTGTAGTCGGTCAGCAGCACCACGTAGCCGGGTGCGGCCAGCAGGTGCGGGCTCCAGCGCACATGGTCGTTGTCCAGCGACGAGGTGAACGGTCCGCCGTGGATGAACAGCACCAGCGGATACTGCTTGTTCTCGTCGAAGTCCGGCGGCAGGGCCAGCCAGCTATGGATGTCGCGGCCCTTGCTGGAGGTGAACCAGAAGCTCTTGAACGGCTGGCGGTCGAGCTCGGCGGCGCGTTCGGTGTTGAACTCGGTCAGCGCCGTGTGCTGGCCGTTGGAGGGATCGACGCGCACCACCTCGATCGGCGAGATCGAGCTTTCCCACGTCGCCACCAGGTGTCCGTCGGCGGCATGGAGGCCCCCATAGACACCGGCGCTTTCGGGATCGAGCCGCTCGACCACGCCGCCGCCGGCCGGCAGCGTGAACAGGCGCATGCGGCCGTGATCCATGGCCGTGAGATAGAGCCGTTCGCCATCCGGGGTGATATCGAAGCTGCTCACCGAGCGGTCAAAGGCACTGGTCAGCACATCCGGTTCGCCTTTGACACTACCGTCCTGCCAGCCGACCCGGGCAATCTCGGTGTGGTTGTAGACCCAGTCGTTGATCGGCGAGTAACTGCAGTAGAGCCAGTCGCCGGCCGACGAGAAGGTCGGGCCGGTGCAGCTGAAGTCGTCGGCACCGACCACCCGCTCGGCTTCACCGCCATCGACCGAGATCCGGTAGAGATGACGCCGGGTGGTGGCGAAAGCCGCCTCGTGCAGGTTCTCGGTGGCCGAAAACACCAGGCCGCTGCCATCGGGAGTCCACACCGCCTGCAGGCCGCCGTCGTAACCGGGGCCGGAGGCCAGCTCGGTACCGACCAGCAAGTCGGTCGGTTCGGCACCGGCGCGCGCTTCCTGCACGAACAGGCGGGTCTGCTTGTCGTCGCGCCAGCGGTTCCAGTCGCGAATCGGGAACCCTTCGTAACGCGAGACATTGATGCCGGAATCCTCTTCTTCCTGGGTGCGTTCCTTGTTGGCCTCGTCGTCGGCCGCATCCGGCCAGACCCGGCTCTCGAAGGCGATGGTTTCGCCATCCGGACTCCAGCGCGGGTTGAACGCACCGGTCGACAGGTCGGTGATGCGCATGGCCTCGCCGGGCGCGCGCATGTTCATGATGTAGATCTGGGCGGCTTCGTCATCCTCGCGGGTGGCCGAAAAGGCGATCTTGGCGCCGTCCGGGCGCCAGTGCACGCCGCTCTCGCCGCTCTTGGCGGCGGTCAGTTGCCGGGGCGCCTCGCTGCCGTCGACGGTGATCAGCCACAGATTGGTGACCGTGCCGTCTTCCTCGTAGGACGGTTCGGTGACCGGCACCACGGCATACTGCCCATCCGGGCTGACGGTGGGTGAACCCAGCCGCTTCATCAGCCACACGTCTTCATGGGTGACCGCGCGCGGCTCCGTATCGGCCAGCGCCAGTGGCGAGACCAGCAACAGGGCCAGGGCGAAAACAATCCAGTGCTTGAACATCACTACCTCCAAAAATCGACAGCCGACCATCTTAATCACTCGACCGACAAGGCGAAAGCAGGAATGGCGTGACGCCCTGCTCGCTTTCAACCGCTGCCCGTTGCCCGCGCCACGGTGACGAATCGCGGCAACGGCAATGCGACAATAGCCACCGGTTTGTGAGCACAGCGGGAAACGCAAGCAATGGAACGGGAATTCTGGACAGAACGCTGGCAGGCAGGCCAGATCGGCTTTCACGAAGGCGAGGTCAATCGCCACCTGCGCCAGTACTGGTCACAACTGGCGCCCACGCCGGACGAGGTGGTGTTCGTGCCGCTATGCGGCAAGTCGGCTGATCTGGCCTGGCTCAACGAGTGCGGCCACCGGGTCATTGGCGTGGAGTTGAGCGAACTGGCCTGCCGGGCCTTCTTTGCCGAACGCGGCCTCGAGCCCGAAGTGAGCCGGGCCGGTACGCATACCCGTTATCGCCACGGCGGCATCAGCATCCTGTGCGGCGATTTCTTCGAGCTGACCCGCGAGAACCTCGACGGTGCCACGCTGGTCTACGACCGCGCCGCCCTGATCGCGCTGTCGCCTCGGATGCGCGAGCGCTACTGCCGTCACCTGGTCGAACTGATGGGCAGCGATGCGCGCGGCCTGCTCATCACCCTGGACTATCCCGAACAAGCCTTCAGCGGACCGCCCTTCGCCGTGTCCGATGCCGAGGTGCGCGAGCTCCTGGCCGACCACTTCACCATCGACCGCCTGCACCACGCCGGTCTCGGCCCCGATGACGCGCTCGTCCAGCGCGGCCTGGAAGCGGGCAGCGAAAGCGTGTTTGTGCTTCGCGGCTGATGCCCGGACTGGCAGCGTCAAAGGCGGGCGAGAAAACGTTCCAGCCAGGCAAAGCGGACATGCTCCTGTTCCAGGCGCAGGCGCGGGGAGAGCACATCGTCGCGCAGGGCCTGGTAGAGCGCCTGCTCGTGTTGATCAAGCCGCGACAGTTGGCCGAGAAAGCGCCGGTCATCGGGTTCCTTGCCCCACTGTTCGCGATGGGCATCGAGCGTGGCCCGGTCCATCAGGAACGACCGTGCCTCGGGCAGGTGATGGCGCAGTCGATTGAGAATGGCAAAGCCATGGGTGTCGATATCGCCCCAGTACCAGCAATCCGCGCGGGCCAGCCAGTCGATGCCGGCCAGGCGTTCCAGGCCGTAACCCAGACCGAACACGACAATCGCGCGCCGATGGTCGGGAAAGGCCAGTCCGTTGATCTCGTTTTCGGTGATGAAGACCGTCTCGACCGGCAGATTCAGGCGGGCGAATTCCACGGCCGGGACGGATAGATCGCTCAGCCCCCGCAGCCTCAGCTCCGGATCAAGAATGCGAAAGCGCACCAGCACCGGACGGCTGGCCAGGCCATAGCGACGGTTGAAACCACGCACGCCGGTGGCTGATGGGTCCACCGCCTCGAAAGGCAGGATCGCGTCGAGCAGTTCCCCGACCAGTCCGCGCCGGGCGTGAATGAATTTGGTGTCCACGCCGGGAATATCGAGCTGGCGCAGGTAGACGCCGGGGCGCGGATGGTCGCGGAAATGGCGCAGGATCGCCAGCAGGCGCGGCCACTCCTCGGCACGCTTGAGTGCCTCCAGCGGGCGGCGCGCCAGCCAGTCGTCAAGGGTCGGAAATTCGGCCAGCAACTCGGCGACCAGTCGATCGAACCGGCGCGCCTGGCCGGTCTTGCCGATCAGGCGCAGGGCGTCGTCGGCACTCGGCACGATGATGGCTTTCGGCAGTTCGTTGCGACCGCGGGTGCGATGGTTGACCGTGCGCCACTCGATGGCATAGCCGTGCCCGTGCTTGTCGCGCGAGTGCTCGATCAACTCCCCCACCCAGTCGCGCACGGCATCGAAGCGCTCGGTGAGATCGCGCGAGGTGGCCTTCTTCACTCGAAGTTGCAGCGGAAACAGCGGTTCCCGCCCCGCCAGCCGCTCGGCCAGCAGGCGCCCCGAGTCCCAGTGCCTGCGCAGCTGGGCGACGAGATCCTTTGGCCGCGTCCACGCCTTGTCATTCATTTGCCGAGTCACCTACGATTACTTTCCGGAAAGGTTACAGGATGCTGGCCGGCCCATCGCCCGGTTCGATGCCCAGATCGCGACAATCGCCCGTTCCCGGGATGCCGGCGTGGTCACCCGCAACGAACAGTACTCTCCGCCTGCGGCATCGGAGTGATCAACCCCTGGCCCACTAGTGGGCCGGAACAGACAAGTGCACCACAGAGACACAGAGTTCACAGAGGAAAAGAACGAACTGAACAAGCGTTCTTCAAGATAGTATTTCTTCCTCTGTGCCCTCTGTGCCTCTGTGGTGAAAAGCCTTTCCAGGCAGCGCCCCCAAAGACGAGCTATGAGCTCTTTCGGGCAGCCGCCTCGGCGCGATACTCCTCGATCGAAAGATTGCGCAACATCGATTGCATGCCGTCGGGGTTGTGGACGAAGCCGACGCTGGCTACGAAGGGTTCGATGATGTGGATTTTCTGCAGCGGCGTGACGATCAGTAGTTGCAGGTTGAGGCGGCCGAACAGCCTGAGGCCATAGCGGGCCGATTCGTCCGAGCCGCGGCCGAAGGCCTCGTCGATGACCACGAAGCGGAACGAGCGTGAGCGTTTCTCGCCCCATTCCAGGCCGAACTGGTAGGCCAGGCTGGCGGCGAGCACAGTGTAGGCCAGTTTTTCCTTCTGCCCGCCGGACTTGCCGCCGGAGTCGGCGTAGTGTTCGTGTTCGCGGTCGTCCTCTCGCCAGCGCTCGGAAGCCGAAAATACGAACCAGTTGCGCACGTCGGTGACCTTGCGCGTCCAGCGCCGGTCGAGCTCGGCGCTGCCTTCGCGGCCTCTGAAACGATCAATGATGTCGCGCACCTGCAAGAACTTCTGCTCGGAGTACTGGGCGTCATCGGAGCCGGTGATCGCGCCCTCGGTGCAGGCACGCAGCTTGTGCTGGAACTCGCGGATGTCGGCATCTTGCGCCGTTTCGGCCATCAGGCGGATGTAGCGGCCCTTCTCGTAGTCGATCTCGTGCAGCGAGCGGTTGATGATCTCGATGCGCTCGCGGATCTGCTCGCGCTCGCGGTGCAGCAGTGCCTGAAAGGCGGCGATCTCGCGGATGGTGTTCTCGTTGAGCAGTTCCTTGAAGCGCTTTTCGAAGCGCGGCAGGTCGTCGCCCTTCAGGCCGTCGAGCAGGCGCCGGTACTCGTCGGCGGCATCGACGCTGACATCGGCCTCGCGCGCTTCCTGCGGCCAGCGATGATGGAACTGCTGCATGGCCTGGATGATGCGGTCGTTGAGCCGCCGGATGGCCTTGTCCTCGGCATCGATGCGCGCGGTCAGCCAGGCGCGGAACTCGCGCT
>SLIA01000284.1 GCA_007135935.1 Wenzhouxiangella sp. | reverse complement strand
GTGCCGCACCGCTACCTGGCCGAACGGGCTTTCGTGCTGGTACCGCTCAATGCGCTGGCACCCGATCTGCACGTGCCCGGCATGGGCCGGGTTGACGAACTGCTCGCCGCGCTGGACGATAGGGAAGTCCGTTCGCTCAAGGCGGCGCCGCCGCTTGCATTCCGTCCCAATTGACAATCGTTGAGTCAGCATGAGCCAGGATCGCACCATCCGTACCGTTCCCGCCATGGCCGACATGAAGTCGGCCGGTCAGCCCATCACCATGCTTACCGCCTACGATGCCAGTTTCGCCCGCCTGGTCGACGAGGCCGACGTGGACTGCGTGCTGGTCGGCGATTCGCTGGGCAACGTCATCCAGGGGCGCGATTCGACCCTGCCGGTGACCGTCGAACACATGGCTTACCACGTCGAGGCCGTGCGGCGGGGACTGACCCATCCGCTGCTGATCGCCGATTTGCCGTTCATGAGCTACCACGACCGCGCCAGCGCCATGCAGTCAGCGGCTGCGGTCATGCGTGCCGGTGCCGGCATGGTCAAGCTCGAAGGCGGCTCGTCGGTGGTGTCGCTGGTGGCCGACCTGGTCGCACAGGGCATTCCGGTGTGCGGTCACCTGGGCCTGACCCCGCAGCACGTGCACAGCCTGGGCGGCTATCGCGTCCAGGGACGCGACGAGGCCCTGGCACGCACGCTGCAGGAAGACGCAAAGGCGTTGCAGGCTGCCGGTGCCGGCATGCTGGTGATGGAGTGCGTTCCGTCCGGGCTGGCCCGGGCCATTGCCGAGAGCCTGCGTATTCCGGTGATCGGCATCGGTGCCGGCGTCGATGTCGATGGCCAGGTGCTGGTGCTCTATGACGTGCTGGGCATCAGTTCCGGTCGCCGCCCGCGCTTCGTGCGCAACTTCATGGAAGGGGCCGACAGCATTCCGGCAGCGCTGACGGCGTTCGTTTCGGCCGTGCGCGAACGCCGCTTTCCCGACGACCAGACCAGTTACTCCTGACCATGTACAGCGCGGATTCACTCGACCGGTTGCGCGCTGTCATCGAACGCTGGCGCCAGGACGGCGACGGTGTCGCGTTTGTCCCCACCATGGGCAACCTGCACGACGGCCATCTTGCCCTGCTGGCCGAAGCAAGGCGCCGGGCGAAACGCACGGTGGCCAGCATCTTTGTCAACCCTACCCAGTTCGGGCCGGGCGAGGATTACGCATCCTATCCGCGCACCCGGCAGGCCGACCTGGCGGCGCTGGAATCAGCCGGTTGCGATCTGGTCTGGTTGCCGGAGGTCGAGCAGATGTATCCGCTCGAGCAGCCGTTCATGCTCAAGGTGCCCGACAGCCTGTCCGACCGCTTGTGCGGTGCCTCCAGACCGGGGCATTTCGATGGGGTGGCCAGCGTGGTGCTGCGTCTGTTCAGCCAGGTCAGGCCGGATGTGGCGGTGTTCGGCGAAAAGGATTTTCAGCAACTGGTGATCATCCGGCGGATGGTCGAGGATCTCTCGCTTGGCATACGCATTGCCGGCCTGCCCACCGTGCGCGAGGCCGATGGCCTGGCAATGAGTTCTCGCAATGCCTACCTGGACGAGGATGAGCGTTCGCGTGCGCCGGTGCTGTACCGCGTGCTCATCGAGATGGCCGGGTCGCTGGCCAACGGCGCCGACTTCAAGGCGCTGCGCGCTGCATCACTGGCCAAACTGGAGGCGGCGGGCTTCCGACCCGATTACCTGGAATGGCGCTCGGCGGGCCATCTGGCCGAGGTGCAGCCCGGCGAGCCGTCGCGGCTGTTTGCGGCTGCCTGGCTGGGCAAGGCCCGCCTGATCGACAACGTGCCGGTCGATTGATGGTCGAGATGGTCGATGGTCAATTGCTGTCGGCCGGACCTGCCCACGCGCGCCAGAGATCGCCGATCAGCCCTTTCCCATCGAGCGGCGACTCCGGATCCAGTCGAGGATGACTTCCCACTGTTCCCAGTCCTGCCAGGCCAGGTAGGGCGGCAGGTCGGACACCGTCAGGCCGCGCTCGAAAGCGCGCACGTAGTTCATCGAATCGCGCAACTGGCCGACCACCGGCACCCGGAAATCGTCCAGAAAGCCGGTCAGCTCCCGGTAGATGATGGTGTGGGGGCGGACCCGGTTGGCAATCAGCCCGACCTTGGCCTGCCGGGTCTCGATGGGCTTGAGGTCGAGCAGGTGATTGAGAAAGCGCCAGGCCGCACGCATGTCGACCGGCGAGGGCAGCACCGGCACCAGCAGCGTTTGCGAGCGGCGCACGACATTGCCCAGATCGTGACCGTGGATGCCGGCCTGGGTATCGATGACCAGAATGTCGGTGTCCGGCGGTGCGCGCAGGGGTCCGTCCTGGGCATTGAGGCCGACGATGGCGGGGTAGTCGTCCGGGCGCTGGGCCAGCCAGTCGCTGGCCGACTGTTGCGGGTCCATGTCGCCCAGGGCGACCGAGTAACCCTCCCAGGCCAGCGCCGCGGCCAGCGATGTGGCGATGGTGGTCTTGCCGCAGCCTCCCTTGGCATTGACGATCGCAATGGTTCGCATGATGTTGGCCCTCCGCTTTCGTTGTCCCCCAGGTTTTCGTGCCCCTGTGATCAGCTGCGCCGGGGATCCGGCAACCCCGAGTGCAGCAGCCAGCGATCGAGGTCTTCGTCGTAGCGCCAGATCTCGCGGTGATCGACTACCCGCTCACGCGCACTGTGGACGTGATACATGCGGATGCGAACCACGCGTTCGAAGCCCTTGCCGTCCGGGTCGGCAAGCACCTGGCGCACGCGGTACTCGGTCACCCGGAACTGCTCCAGGCGATCGAGGTCGACCGGGTGAATGGGGTTGTCGGCCAGCCACTCGGGGTGAATCATGTCGACCAGGGCTTCGAACTCGCTCCAGCGCACCAGCGCCTCCCAGCGGTCCATGGTGTCCTGGCGCTCTTCATGTTGCTGGGCCGTGCCGCAGGCGACAAGCAGCAACAGGCTCGACACGATGACAAGTACGGCAGCTTTCATTGCGGACTCCCGGATGTTCCGAGTGCAGCATACTTCGCCGACAGCGAGGCTGCCACCTCTTCGTCAGCCCGGATTTCCGGTTCCAGCACCAGGCTGGCCCGGCCGGATTCGCCCAGTCGGCGCACGAAGCGCTCGCAATCGGCCTGGTCGGGCCAGGCGCAGAACGCCTGAAAGCCGCTCGCCACCGGTCGAGTGAAACGAATCTCGCAGCGCCCAATGACCAGCTCGGCCTTGAGCCCGGCCCGTCGCATCAGCAGTCGCGGCAGGGACCAGCCAGCCAGAATCATCGCGCTGGCCAGGGCGCCGCCGAAAGCCGTGCCCTTGTCGTTGACATTCGCGCCCAGCGGCAGCTCCAGCGTCACGCCGTGCGCGTCGAGACGGGCAACGGTCAATTCCATGGCCCCGCCCAGCGGAATGTCGCGGGTCAGAGTCCCCTGCAGCCAGCGACGCTCATCATCGAATGATTGGTTCATGCGGGTATTGTAGGGGAGGGGGAGATTGTGGGTGAATGGGTGAATGGGTTAACGGGTGAATGGGTTAACGGATGAATGGGTTAACGGATGAATGGGTAGGGCGCAAGGGCACAAGGCACAAGGCGAAACGACAAAACGACCAAACGACAACCAGCCAACCAGCAAACGAACCAACGAACCAACGAACCAACGAAAACCTGAACTAAAATCCCCCCATGCCCACCCAGCCCCGAACCCACCTGCCCTTTGTCGCGCGCCACCTCATGCCGCGCGAGATTCGTGCCAATGCCGGCATGGCCATTGCGCTGGGCGCGCTCGAGGGTGGGCTGGTCGGGGTGGTGGTCAAGACGCAGTTCGAGGGTGCGGCCGATCCGGTCTGGGTCAATCTCGCCGTCGGTCTGGTCGCCGGCGCTCCGGCGTTTGCCAACATGGTCAGTCTGTCGATTTCCGGGATCGCCGAAGGTCGAGACAAGCCGGCCTGGGTCTCGGCATTGATGGCCCTGACCGCCGGTTTCCTGATCCTGATGGCGCTGGCGCCGCACAATGCCTTCGGGCTGGTCATGATCACTGCCGCCATGATTCTGAGCCGGCTGGCCTGGGCCGGGGTCATCACCCTGCGCGCGGCGATCTGGCGGGCGAATTTCCCGCGCCATGTGCGCGCACAGATCACCGGGCGCATCACCGTCATCTATTCCCTGGTTATCGCCGCCACCGCCGCCGGCATTGGCCTGGCCATGTCCTGGTGGCCGGATATCTGGCGTGTCCTGTTTCCGGCCGCCGGGGGCTTCGGCTTGTGGGCCGCCTGGCGCTACCGGGTGACCCGAGTGCGTGGCGGTCGTCGCCTGCAGATCGAGGAGCAGAACCAGCGCAGCGAACGCGTTGGCGGGCAGTTGCGTGCCAGTCTCGATATCCTGAAGCACGACCGCTGGTACCGGCGCTACATGCTGACCATGTTCGCCTTCGGCAGCGGCAACCTGATGGTGATTGCGCTGCTGGTCATTCTGCTCAACGAGCAGTTCGGGTTTGCCCGCTTCGAGCAGGTGCTGATCACCACCACCATCCCGCTGATTACGCTGGCTTTCTTTACGCCGATCTGGGCACGTCGGCTCGATGCCGTGCACATCCTCGATTATCGTGCCCGCCAGGGCTGGATGTTCGTCATCGCGTTGCTGCTGTTCGCGCTGGCCTCGGCCACGGCCTGGAAGCTGCTGTTCTGGCCCGGCGCGGTGGCTCTGGGCATGGCCTCGGCCGGCGGCAAGCTGGGCTGGAATCTCGGCCACAACGACTTTGCCAGCGATGATCAGTCCACGCTCTACATGGGCATACACGTGACCCTGACCGGCATCCGCGGCCTTATCGCACCGCTGGCCGGGGTGGCCCTGTACCAGTACCTCGAAGGGGTTTCAGCCGGGCTCGGGCGCTGGGTGCTGGTATTCCCCTTCACACTCACTCTGGGCGGTGCCATTACATTCGTTGTGCTGGCGCGAATGCGTCGACGAGAACAGGGAGAAGGCTGAAACATGCTTGAAGGATTGCTGATGCTCGCGCTGGCCGGCGAGCCGACCGTGGTCGACCGGCTCGAGGTGCGCGGACGCGATATCGCGCCGGACACCGAGCAGGCCACGGCCCGGCTGGGAGTTGCCGAGCTCGAGGCCGTTCGGCCCACTCATCCATCGGAAGTGTTCGCCCGTCTGCCCGGCTCCTGGGTCACGCGCGGCAGCGGACAGGAACACCTCAGTGCGGTGCGCTCGCCCCTGCTCGCCGGTGCCGGCGGCTGCGGCGCTCTGCTGATTCTCGAGGAAGGTATTCCGATTCGCCCGCCGGGCTTCTGCAACGTCAACAACCTGTTCGAGGTCAACCTGCATCAGGCCGCGGGCGTGAGCGTGCTGCGCGGTCCCGGCGGGCTGGGTCACGCCTCCGGCGGCTTGCATGGCGTGATGGATGTACGTACCCGCTCGCCAATGACCGAGCCGCTCAACGCGGTTCGCCTGGAGGCTGGCAGTGACGACTATTACCGCGGCGAGGTGCGCCTGACTGGCGATGTCGGTGACGGGGCGGTTGCCCTGGATGCCTCGGCGGTCAATGCCGGCAGTTTCCGCCAGGACGAAGGATATGATCATCATTTCATGACCTTGCACCACGCCGTCCCGACCGCGCGTGGCCAGTGGGAGACCATCCTGACCGGCGCGCAGCTGGATCAGGACACGGCCGGATTCATCCTGGGCGAGCGCTCCTATGCCGACCCCGAACTGCGCCGGGCCAATCTCAATCCCGAAGCCTTCCGGAGCGGTTCGGCCGTGCGTCTGATCAGCCGCGCCCAGTGGCTGGACGATGCCGGGGTGGAAAATCGCGTCACCGGCTTCGCGCGTCGTTCCCGCATGACCTTTCTGCAGCATTTCCTGCCCGGTCAGCCACTGGAGCGCAACGGCCAGGTCTCGGTCGGGCTGCAGTTCGACCAGGACAGGCAGGTGCCGGTCGGTACGCTCAAGTGGGGGCTGGATGTCGAGTGGTTCAACGGCTTCCTGTTCCAGTTCCAGGACGGCGAGGCCGATGCGCCGCCGGCCGTGGCCGGTATCCGACCGCCTGGACGTCACTACGACTACGAGGTCGACGGCCAGCGCCTGGGGGGCTACCTCGCCGTCGAGCACGAACCGGCCAGCCACTGGCGCATCCGCGCCGGTATCCACGCCGACTGGGTTCGCTACGATTATGACAATCGCATGGCCGAAGGCAATCGGGCCGAGGACGGCAGTGAATGCGAGTTCGGCGGCTGCCTGTACAACCGTCCCGCCGACCGCAGTGACGACTACCTGGAGCTGGCCCCGGAGCTGACCATCAGCAGGCAATTTCAGGACGCAATGGCCTGGCTCAGGCTGGCGCGAGGCTTCCGGGCACCGCAGGCCACCGAACTCTACCGCCTGCAGCGCGGCCAGGACGTGGCCGATCTCGACGCCGAGCACCTGGATGCTGCCGAACTCGGTGTGCGCGGCAATGTGCCGGTCGAGTGGGAATTGGTTGGCTTTTACCAGCGCAAGCGCAACTTCATTTTCCGTGATGCCGAGGGCTTCAATGTCAGTGATGGCAGGACCGGCCATCGCGGTGCGGAGTTCTCCCTGCGCCAGCCCCTGACCGACACGCTCAGCGCCGCTGCGCGCGGCACTTATGCCATTCACTGGTATCGATTCGATCGCGATCTGGGGGGCGAGCGCATCGAGCGCGGCCGTGACGTCTCTTCGGCGCCACGCCGCCTGGCCAGCGCCGACCTGACCTGGCGCCCGGATGATCGCTGGCTGGCGCAACTGGCCGTCGAACACACCGGCCGCTACTGGCTGGATGCGGAGAACACCCGTCGCTATGGCGGGCACACGCTCTGGCATGGATTCATTCGACGCGATCTCGGCCAATGGACGGCCTCCTTGCGATTGCGCAATATCAGTGCCCGTCGTTACGCCGAGCGGGCCGATTTCGCTTTCGGCAATTTCCGCTACTTCCCCGGGGGCGGACGCAGTGCCTTCGCCAGCCTGGAGAGGCGGTGGTAAGCCTTCGCTCGGGCAAGGCAGCCTGTGGCGCATGGCAAGAGCAGGCCAATACGTTGTAAACTGCGTTTGATCAGGCGTATCGGTTACGGCAACGGAAGCAAGGACTTGTCCCAGGAAACGAGCAAGAGCACACGCACCGATATCGAAACGGTGGTGGCAAAGACCCGGCAGGAAACCCGTGACAGTCACGATGCCTGTCTGGTCATCATCCGTGGGCCGCGGCTGGGGTCACGGGTGGTGCTGGGCGATGGGCCGGTTGTGCTGGGACGCAGCGTGGAGAGCGACTTCCAGATCTCCGAGCGCAGCATCTCGCGCCGCCATTGCCGGGTTTACGAGGAAGACGATCGTTTCTGGGTGGAGGATCTCAACTCCACCAATCACACCTTCCTCAACGAGCAGATGGTCGACTGCGCGCCGCTGCGAGACGGCGACCATATTCGCCTCAGCCAGAGCGTGCTGAAGTTCGTCGACGAGGGCAATATCGAGGCCGGTTATCACTCCGAGCTGCACGAGAGCACGATTCGCGACGCGCTGACCGGCCTGTACAACCGGCGCCACGCCATGGCCGTCCTCAAGACCGAGGTGGCCAAGGCCCGTCGCGACCGGCATCGTGACCTGGCCATCATGATTCTGGATCTCGATTTCTTCAAGGAAATCAACGACGAGTTCGGCCACCTGGCCGGCGACGGCGTGCTCAAGAAGATGGCGCGGATTGCCGGAGAGCGTGTGCGTGCCTCCGATACCTTTGCCCGCATCGGTGGCGAAGAGTTCGTTGTCATCCTGCCCGATACCAACGCCGAGGATGCCCTGGCCATCGGCGAGGCTATTCGACAATCCATCGAGGCCGAGACCTTTCTGGTCGGCGGCCAGCCGCGGTCAGTGACCCTGTCGGGCGGCATTGCCGCCTGGTCGACGGAGTTCGATGACATGAGCGATCTGCTCAGGCGTGCCGACAGTCGCCTTTACCAGGCCAAGTCCTCGGGGCGCAACCGGATCTGCTGACGGCAGCTGCCGGTTCAGGCAGCGATTCCGTAACTCTCCAGCAATGGCTCCAGGCGTGGTTGTCGTCCGCGAAAGGCCTGCCAGGACTCGGCCATCGGCCGGCTGGAGCCGACCTCCAGGATCTCGCGCGCCAGCCGGGCGCCACTGTCGGGATCGAACAGTCCCTGCTCGACGAACAGCTCGAAAGCATCGCGGGCCAGCCGTTCGGCCCACAGGTAACTGTAGTAGCCGGCCGCGTAGCCGCCGTCGAACAGGTGCGAGAAACTCATCAGGTAGCGATTGAAGTCCGGGGCGGGAAGCACCGCCACCTCGCCGTTGATGCGGCGCATGACCTCGACCGGGTCGGCATCGGTCTCGGCGTGCAGGGTCAGGTCGGTCAG
>SLIA01000270.1 GCA_007135935.1 Wenzhouxiangella sp. | reverse complement strand
GTATCGGCAATGTAGAGCACCGCATCGAGCAACAGCGAAAACTCGGCCGGATCGGCCGAGGCCGCATCGATCACGATTTCGACGATGCTTTGATCGCCCGGTTTGGCACCCGGCGCGGCGACGGACGTGGAAGGACTCAACAGCAGGCCAGCTCCGGCCAGCGAGAGGGCAAAAGTACCAACAACATGTGCAAGCGAAAGTTTCATGGACATTTCCTCCTTGGAAATCATGGCCCAAAATCCCCTTGGCGCGCATTTTTCAACTTTTTTTGTGAACTGGATGTGATCTTTTTGTGAGTGTGTTGTCGGCGGAGTCGATTTTCTCTAGAGTCTGGTCAAGCAGTGCCGACGCGCCGAAACGAAATCGTGCCGGCCTGGTCCAGGGCTTGCCCATGACCTCATCGGCCAGTTCGAGGTACTCCAGCGCCTGATCCAGCCTGCCCACGCCCCCCGAAACCTTGCACCCGACATCGCGTCCGCTGTCCTGAATGGTCTTGAGCAGCACCGCAACCGCCTGCGGGGTGGCCCCGTTGGAGGTGGTGCCGGTCGAGGTCTTGACGAAGTCCGCGCCCCCGGCGATGGCCAGCTCGGCGGCTCGCCGAATCAATTCCGGTTCGCCCAGTTCTCCCGTTTCCAGGATGACCTTGAGCAGACATCGCCGGCTCGCTTCACGACAGGCCGCCACCAGCGCCTGTCCACTCGCTTCGTTGCCTTCCAGCAAAGCATGCCAGGGATAGACCAGCTCGATCTCGTCGGCCCCCAGTCTGATCGCACGCCTGACGTCCTCCACCGCATGGTCGATATCGCTGCCCCCGGCCGGAAAATTGGCAATGCTGGCGATCCGCACCCGATCATCACCGCTGGTGGTGACTTCCAGTGCAGCCCTGGCCGTGCCGATCCACTCGGGACGCACACAGACAGCCGCAACCCGACCTGCCGGGGAATCGGCCTTGCGGCACAGGGCCAGCACATCGTCAGCGGAAGCATCGGGGCGCAGGAGTGTGGCATCGAGCATGGCCAGAACCCGGTGAGCCGATGACCGATCACTATTCATCTGTCATGGTTCTGACAATCAGACGTTATCGACAGGAAAGAGTATATCGCGGGGTTACAGGTGGGTCGGGCAGCCTTCTGGCAGGGGTGTTCTCGAAATGCGGGGGCGAAGCAGGAGTTGGCCGCGTAACGGAGCAGGGCTCCGCTTCGCGGCCGGATCGATCGGTCTACAGTGTCGCCAGCCCGATGCCGCCGATAATCGACATCAGTATGCCGAGCGCGAAGAAGATCGCGATCCACAGCAATGCCGCCCGCGCCCAGTTGGCCTTGCTCGGTGGCGTCGTGGACGACACGGCCCACACGATCAGCATGATGATGTTGACGATGGGGATGAAGGTCAGAAACAGGGTCAGCATCCAGTTGCCGAGGGTAACGGTCTGGTCGTTGTGTCCTTCCATGAGATCAGGCTCCGATTGCTTTGAAAGTGGACGCCCCTCCCGGAGTCGAGAGGGGTTGCATTAGCAATAACGACAACCGAAGCCCAGTTCTGCCAGCCGTTGCCAGAGGCTCCCTGATCAGTTGATGATCTGCCAGCTGCCATCCGGCTGTCGGCAGGCCGTGCCGTAAATCTGCTCGGTCCGGCCGCCGATCTGGGCATCCATGGTGTACTCCCGGCATGGCCCTTCGGCGGTTTCATAGGTGCGCGTGGGTTCCATGCGGTAATAGTAGCCGGTGTCGGGGTTCTGCCACTCCGAAGCCACACCGGTTCGGGTGGTTTCCAGTGTTGCCCCCATCTTCATGCGGTCGACATCATCCATGGTACGTCCGACGGAAGCGCCAACGGCACCTCCTATCGCGGCACCGGCCATCGTCGCCAGTCCACGCCCGCGTCCACTGCCAACCTGTGAGCCGAGCACTCCGCCCATGACGCCACCGATCAGCATGCCGACATCTTCCTTGTGTCCGTGGGTTGCGCAGCCTGCAGTCGTCAGCGCGGCGGCAATCAGCAGTCCAGCAACAAGTATTCTGTAAATCATGACTACTCCAATAGTTGTAAAATCCGGGCTTGCCTGTCCCTTATGGACAGCACCCGACGGTGATTGTATCCGAGCATCCCGAAGACCCCCATGTGTCAGCAAATCTCTCGGCAAAGCCGCGGGGTATTCAGCCGAATGCATGGTCCAGCAACAGATGGGCCGGCAGGTGAAACACCAGCGGCACCGCCAGCATGAGAAAGGCCACGAACAGTGCCGGATGAACCATTTCCCGGTGCTGCACGGGGCCGAACACCCAGTTGACATTGCGCTCCGGCCGTGTCAGCAGGCGCGTGGCCGGAATGACCAGCCAGGTCAGCGCAATGGCCGCGGGCAGGGCACGCGCATCGTAACCCAGTTGCCACACCAGCCAGACCAGCAGTACCGGCAAGGGCACATGAAAAAGCGACATGGCTTTGAGAAGCCGTGGGCGGTCGGACTCGAACATGTAGTCGACAATCCCGCCCAGGCGGCAGCCGGTCAGCAATCGTCCGAAAAAGCCGATATTCCAGGCTGCCTCCGGCACCAGGACAAGTACGGCGGCCACGCTGGCCAGAAGCGGGCTTTCCAGCCACAGGGCGGGAATGCTCAGAATCAGGGCAATATCGCTGAACCACAGCAGGTTGCCCGGTCCGTACCGACGCCAGTAGATGGCGAGAATGGCAATCGCCGGCAAGGTCCAGGCAAGTTTGAGCCAGAGTGGAATCATGCCACCCCGGATTATGCCAGCATTCAGCAGCGGGGCGCGTCCACCGGCTGCCTGGTCACCGGCCGTCAAACCGGACCGAAATTCGCAACAGTCCGTGCTGCAATCGCCAGCGAAGGCTGCCGGCATCCGGGGTATCGGGCAGGGCGATGCGACGGTTCAATTGGCCGCAGTGCCGCTCGACGCGGTGTGGTACGACACCCGATTGGAGTCGGGTGCGGTATCGCAAGGCCGAGATGACCACGGTATTGCCCACCAGGCCGACCCGCACATCAGTCGGGCTGACGCCGGGGGCCTCCATAACGATGGTGTAGGAGAAATCTCTCTGGCAGACATCGACAGCCGGCGACCAGAGCGGATCGACGCGATGATGCAGGGGGTCGGAAAGCGAGGGCAACCAGGGGGTTGCGGGGTCGGTGAAAGGGTCGCTCATGGTCATATGCTCCCCGGGTCGGCACATTCTGAAGCCATCGGCCCCGACTCTAGCCGGAATCCAGTCGCCGCGTGATGACACGGGTCAATCAATTGGCACGACAGGCAGGGGCTCACGCATGGCTTGCCGCTTGTCTCTGAAAGCTCATTAATGTAGTCTGATCAGTGATTTGGCAGGGCGTGGACTGGAGTCAACGCGGGTGGTTGAGTCAGTAATCAGCGACGGCAGGCACGACAACGAGCAGTCCGATCATCCGGAGCTGTTCGAATCCCTGCTCGGCCTGTCGGACCTGCTGGTCGTGGCACTCGATGGGGACGGAACCATCCAGCTGTTCAATCGCGGTTGTGAAACGCTGACCGGCTATACCGCCGGCGAGATGGTCGGCCGTTCGATCTGGTCGTTTCCGCTGATTCCCGACGATGAGCGGCCGGGCATCCTGCGCGCGATCGCCAATGTCAGGGCCGGTGTCTCCGATTTTCGCCATGTTAATCATTGGGTTACGCGCAATGGCGAGCGGCGGCTGATCCACTGGCGCAATACCATCTTGCGCCACGAGAGCGGACGAATCGATCGGCTGTTCGCAAGCGGCATCGACGTTACCGAGCAGCAACGGGCGATACGCGCGCACCGTCATCAGAGGCGGGAAATGCATCGGCTGCTCGATGCCTTTCCTGCCCTGGTCGCCCGGCTGGACAAGAATCTGCACATCCGGTTTGCCAACCACGGATACCGGGAGTGGTTCGACCTGGATCCGGTCGCCCAGGTCGGGCGCCATGTGGCCGACGTCATCGGGACCAAGGCCTTCGAGGTGCTCGAACCCCATTTCCGCACGGCCCTGTCGGGTGAGGAATCGGTGTATCACGGCACCGTTCCTTACCGCCGCGGCGGCGAGCGTTTCATCCACGGGACTTACGTCTCCAGTCACGATCAGGCCGGCCAGGTCGATGGTTTGCATCTGCTGGCCGTCGACATTACCCGCGAAAGACGACTGCACTGGCAACTCATCGAACAGGAGCAGCGTAGCAAGACCATCATCGACAACTCACTCGACGGTATTATCTGCATCGACCCCGATGGCTGGATCATCAGTTGCAACCCGGCTGCCGAGCGCATCTTCGGCTACTCCAGCGAGGAGATGACGGGAAAGAACGTATCCATGCTGATGCCTTCGCAGACCGGCGAGCGGCACGACGACTTCATTCGAACCTATCTCGCTACCGGCAGGCATGGTGTTGTCGGAAATCGTCGCGAAGTTGTCGCCCGACACAGGGATGGCAGAAAACTGGAGCTGTTGATCGCCGTAGCCGAAGTGGTGGATCGTGAACACTACTTCGTTGGTTTCCTGCACGATATAAGCCAGCAAAAGCGCGCCGAAAGAGAGGCCCGGCGTCACCTCGCGGAACTGGCGCATGCCACCCGAGTCGGTGCGCTTGGCGAAGTTGCGGCCGGACTGGCACATGAACTCAGCCAGCCGCTGACGGCAATCGGTGCCAATGCCGAAACCTGCCTGATGCGGGTGAATGCCGGAGGGGCAAGCGATCCGGTTCTGGAACCGGCCTTGTCCCAGATTCGGGACCAGAGCCGGCGTGCCGGCGAGATCATCGACTACCTGCGCCGCTTTCTGCGCAAGGAGGAAGTCAATGACCGGGAAGAGTGCATGCCCGAAGAGCTGGTTGACCGCGTCCTCATGCTCCTGCATCACGAACTCCACTCTATTGGAGTGCGCGTTCGTCGGGAGATTGATCCCACCTTGCCCTGTCGGGCCAACCGGGTGCAGATCGAGCAGGTTCTGTTCAACCTGACCAAGAATGCGGTCGATGCGCTCGAAGGCGTGGACGGCAAGCGTGAACTCCAGATCCGATGTCACATGTCATCGGGCCGCGATGCCTGGGAGATGGTAGTTGCCGACAACGGGCCCGGACTGCGTCCGGAATACCTGCAACGGCTGTTCCACCCCTTCTTCACCACCAAGTCCGATGGGCTGGGCCAGGGCCTGTCGATCTGCCGCTCCATCGTAGAACGACATGGCGGGGTGATGGAGGCTGCCAACCGCCCCGAAGGCGGCATGGTGTTTCGTTTCAGCCTGCCACTTGATGGGGGCGGTCATGAGTGAAACGATCCCGGAGGCCACGGTAGTGATCGTCGATGACGATGCCGCCATTCGCGATTCGCTGGCCAACCTGCTCGCGGCGGCCGGCTTTTCCATCAGTTGCCATGAGTCGGGCGAGGCCCTGTTTCGCAGTGAGCTGCCGGAGGGGCCTGCCTGCCTCCTGCTGGATCTGCGCATGCCCGGTGCTTCGGGAATCGAGGTACAGCACGAACTGCGCACTCATGGCTGGGACGGGCCAGTAATCTTTCTGACCGGCCATGCTGAAGTGCAGACCGCCGTGCGGGCACTAAAGTCCGGCGCTGCCGACTTCATCATCAAGTCCGAATTCGAACCCGCCGAATTGATCATGCGGATCCAGGATTGCATCGACCATCACACCGAATGCCTGGAACAGAAGCAGCGTCGTGCCAGAATGCAAGAACGCATCGGGCAACTGACACAACGCGAGCTGGAGGTGGCCTGCCTGGCTGCGGCGGGGACAACCAACCAGGTTATCGGCGTGGAGCTGGGAATCAGCGAAAGAACGGTCGAGATTCATCGTGGGCGCGCCATGAAGAAACTTGAACTGCGAACCGCGGCCAACCTGGTCCGGCTGCACGAGGAATTGATCGATTATTCGACTAAACATTGATGCCTGTCAGCGCGTTTGCTGCAGCAATGTGCTGCAATGTCGGCAAACTCGCATCGGTGACAGCATCAGCCATGAACGCCGCTTCACATCTACCAACGGTGACCTGCCGCCATGGACAGGTCCATATCGTGGATGATGACGAGGCAGTGCGTACCTCGCTGGTCTTGCTGGCCTGTGCGCAAGGCTGGCGTACATATGCCTATGCCTCGGCATCCGAGTTCCTGGACGCTTCGGTACACATCGAACAGCCCGCCTGCCTGGTGCTGGACCTCCAGATGCCGGGCATGGACGGAGCCCGCCTGTGCGAGAAGCTGCTCGAACGGGGGCATGATCTTCCGACACTGGTGTTGACCGCCTGGCCCGGAGGTGAACTGGCCCGGCGTGCCGTCATGGCCGGTGCCCGGGAAGTGATCGCCAAGCCTTGCGATCCGATGCTGTGGTTGCAGGCTGTGGAACGGGCGCTTGCGCCCGGGCCAGGCGGCGCCAGCCACACGAAAGCGGGGTCTCCAGGGTAAGGGAATCCCCTCATTGGCCACCCCTTCCGACCATCGTAGACTCGGAGATGGGCGTTTGTGATCTGCTTCACGTCTTGAGGGCGGAAGAGGAGGCCACCATGGCAGAAATCTCGGCTTTGCCCGGCACGCACCGGGTTGGCAATGCGAATCACAGGCGGGTCGGCAGGCAACCATTCGAGGTTGCAGCGGCCCGGCGCATCCTCAGACCCGGCGAGCATCTCTTTCACGCCGGTGAGGTCTGTGCCGATGCCTACCTGATCTGTTCGGGCAGCCTGGAAAGCTACTTCGTGCATGCCGACGGCGAAGAACAGATTCTCGGGCTGCACGGCGCAGGAGAGGTGGTCGGTTTCGATGCCCTGTTCGGGGCGCCGGCCAGCACCAGCGTCAAGGCAATCGACACCACCAGCCTGAAAGTGGTGCGCAATCCCGCTCGCCGGCTGGGCCTCGATCAGTGCGATGGGGAAGCGCGTGAGGTCATCGCGGCCATGCTCGAAGAATATCGGCGTTTCATGCAGCGCCTGCACATGGAACGCCACCCCAGCGAGCGGCGCCTGGCCGAATTCCTGCTCGACTATTCCGAACGTGCCGGCCGGAGGGGGCTGAGCACCATCCACCTGATGCTGCCGACCAGCCGCCGGGTGCTTGCCCGCTATCTCGGGCTGGCTCCCGAAACCCTGTCGCGCACCTTCAGCACTTTGCAGAGCAGGGCCATCCTCGATGTCGACAACCGCGAGGTCACCATCCTCGATCTCGCCGCGCTGCGAGCAATGGCCAAGCCCTAGATTTTCCGTGCCGGCTCCTGGCCGGCGAGTTGTTTGCCAACGGGGACAACACGTATGAATGAAAGTAACCCCTTATCGACCAGGCTCTGTTTGAGGCTGGCGGTCCTGCTGCCGCCGTTGTTCATGCTGGCGCTGGCGATTCAGCCTGTCGCCGCCGAAACCGGCGTCATCGGCAATGTCTGCGCTGGACAGTACGTCAGTCCAGCACGATGTACTGCCAACGACGTGCGCCTCAAGGAATTCTTTGCAGCTTCGATTACCGAGTCTTGTGCCCAGGGCACACCGGGCGAGGCCGAACTGGTGCTTGAGGCATTGATCACCCCCAATCAGCCCAATCGCTACGGAATTGGCGTCTTCGTCAATCTGGAAGGTGAAAGCGCAATTGCCGGAAGCCAGTGCCTGCACGATTACCTGGCTCCGTTTTCGTCCAATCCGGAAGACTGGGAGACCACGTTTATCAATGACGTATTGACCTATCTCGAACCGTTTCCCGAGATCAACAACGACCAGTGCGGCGATGTGCTGGGGCGCGACACCAAGACTCTCAAGACCTTGCCGAGCGTGCGCATCCAGTGCCGAGACACCACCGGAGACGGTTTTGCCGACCTCAACGCCTGCACCAGTTGGGAAAACAACCAGAATTTCGTATGCGGCGGGCTGGATGATACTGTCCCCGGCACACCGTCGAAGTGCGGCTGTGCCGACGTGCCTACCGATCTGCCCATGCCTGCTTCGCTGACAGTGCGCAAGGTGGCGCTCGGTTCCGATCAGACCTTCACGTTCCAAACCACCAGTAACCCGGATCTACCCGGCTTTGCACTTCCGGCCGACTTCGATATCACCACGGTTGACGGCGAAGGCGAAATGCATTTCGATGTTGTCGAGCCCGGCAACTACACCATCGACGAGATCGTGCCGGACGGCTGGAACCTGACCTCGGCAGCCTGCGACAACGGCGATGATCCGCAATCAGCCGGTGGCGGTGTCACCCTGGTGCCGGGCGCGGAGGTGACCTGCACCTTCATCAACTCGCAGCCTCAGCCCGGCAGCATCCGGATTCTCAAGTCGGCGATTGGCGGCGACGACACCTTCAGCTACACCGGCGACCTGGGCGACTTCGACCTGGTGACCGAACTGGGTGAATGCTGCCAGTTGTTCGAGGGCCTCGATGCCGGCACCTACAACGTAACCGAGCTCGTCCCCTCCGGCTGGGATCTGGTCGACATCAGTTGCAGCGATGATTCCCAGACAGACCTGGGCACGGCGACAGCCACCATCACGCTCG
>SLIA01000143.1 GCA_007135935.1 Wenzhouxiangella sp. | reverse complement strand
GCCCCATGACCGAATCCATCGTCATCGTTTCCGCCCGCCGTACCGCCATCGGCTCCTTCCAGGGGCAGTTCGCCCCGGTCAAGTCGCCCGAGCTGGGCGCGGCCGCCATTCGTGCCGCCGTGACCGATGCCGGCATCAGCGGAGAGGACGTTTCCGAAGTGATCATGGGCTGCGTGCTGCCAGCCGGGGTCGGCCAGGCGCCGGCACGCCAGGCCGCGCTGGGCGCCGAGCTGCCCACCAGTGCCGGCTGCACCACCATCAACAAGGTCTGTGGCTCGGGCATGAAGGCCGTCATGCAGGGGCACGATGCCTTGATAGCCGATTCGGCCGATGTGGTCGTTGCCGGCGGCATGGAATCGATGACCAATGCGCCTTTCATGGCTGATCGCGGCCTGCGCATGGGGCACGCCAAGTTCCTCGATCACATGTTCTTCGACGGCCTGCAGAATCCCTACGACGGGCAGATGATGGGCCAGTTCGGCGAGCAGTGCGTGGCCAAGTACGGTTTCACCCGCGAAGAGCAGGATGCTTTCTCGAAGGCATCGGTCGAACGCGCCATGAGCGCGCTCGACGACGGCGCCTTCAACAATGAAATTGCACCAGTGACGGTGCGCACCCGCAAGGGTGAAGTCGAAGTTGCCAGCGACGAAGAACCGGCCAAGTGCAACATCGAAAAGATGCCGAAGCTGCGCCCGGCGTTTGCCAAGGACGGCACCATCACCGCGGCCAGCTCTTCGAAGATTTCCGATGGCGCGGCCGCCATGGTGCTGATGCGCGCTTCCGAAGCCGACAGTCGCAACATCCAGCCGCTGGCACGCATTGTCGCCCACGCCACGCATTCGCAGGAACCGGAGTGGTTCACCACCGCCCCGGTCGGTGCCATCTCGAAGGTGCTGGACAAAGCCGGCTGGCAAGCGTCCGATGTCGACCTGTTCGAGATCAACGAGGCTTTTGCCACCGTCACCATGGCGGCGATGAAGGAACTCGACCTGCCGCATGAAAAGGTCAACGTCAATGGCGGCGCCTGTGCCCTGGGTCATCCCATCGGTGCCAGCGGTGCGCGCATTCTTGTCACCCTGATTCATGCGCTGAAGGCGCGCGGCGGCAAGCGCGGCATCGCCAGCCTGTGCATCGGCGGCGGCGAGGCAACGGCAATCGCCGTGGAACTGCCCTGAGGCGGTGATGACCGATCACGTCACCATTGTCGAAGTCGGACCGCGTGACGGGCTCCAGAACGAGCCCTACACCATCCCGACCGAAGTCAAGGTCGAACTGATCGAACGATTGGCCGGCTGCGGCCTGGGCGTGGTCGAGGCCACCTCCTTCGTTGCCGCCCCGGCCATTCCGCAACTGGCCGATGCCGAGGAGGTGTTTGGCAGAATCGAGCGCAAGCCGGATGTGCGCTATCCCGTGCTGGTGCCCAACATCAAGGGCTATGATCGGGCGCGAGCGGTAGGCGCAGACGAGATCGCGGTATTTACCGCCGCCTCCGAGGCCTTCAACCGCAAGAACATCAACTGCAGCATCTCCGAGTCGCTGGAGCGCTTCGCTCCCGTGCTCGAGAAGGCCCGAGCCGACAACGTCCGTGTTCGCGGCTATGTCTCTACGGTACTGGGCTGCCCCTACCAGGGCGAGGTCCCGGTAGCCGAGGTCGTACGCGTGGCCGAAGCACTGCACGAGGCCGGCTGTGCCGAGATCTCGCTGGGCGACACCATAGGCGTGGGCACGCCGAAGAAGGCCCGTGTCATGTTCGAGGCGGTCGCCGCCTCGATCCCGGCCGAACAGCTCGCGGTCCACTTCCACGACACCTATGGTCAGGCGCTGGCCAACATCTACACCTGCCTGGATGCCGGCGTGCGCGTGGTCGATTCCTCCGTCGCCGGCCTGGGCGGCTGCCCCTACGCCCGTGGTGCGACAGGGAACGTTGCCACCGAGGATGTTGTCTTCATGCTCGACGGAATGGGGATGCCCACCGGCGTCGATCTCGAACCTCTGGCCCGTACCGGCGACTGGATTGCCGGTGAACTCGGCCGGCCCCGATCAAGAGCCGGCCAGGCCATACTCAAGCGCAACTGAGCCGCAAACATGACGCATACCGAAGCTGCGATCGAACTGCGCAATGTCACTGTCGAACTGGGCGGGCGCACGATCCTGGAGAATCTGGACCTTGTCATTCCGGCCGGAAAGGTCACGGCGGTAATGGGCCCCAGCGGCGCGGGCAAGACCACGGTGCTGCGACTGATCACCGGACAGATCCGGCCCGACTCCGGTGAAGTCCGGGTCGGTGACACGCGGGTCGACCAGCTTTCCGGCAAGGCGCTCAACCGCTTTCGTCGCGAGATCGGCGTATTGCTGCAAAATGGTGCCCTGTTCACCGACCTGACCTGTTTCGACAATGTCGCCCTGCCACTGCGCGAACACACCGAGCTGCCCGAAACACTGATCCGGCGCCTGGTACTGCTCAAGCTGCAAATGGTGGGCCTGCGCGGTGCGGCCGGACTGTACCCGCGTGAGCTGTCCGGCGGCATGAACCGACGCGTGGCAACGGCGCGTGCCATGGCGCTGGACCCCTCGATCATGCTCTATGACGAACCCTTCGCCGGGCTCGACCCGATTTCACTGGGGGTGTCACTGCGCCTGATCCGTGATATCAATCATGCGCTGGGAATCACCAGCATTGTCATCACCCACGACGTCGACGAGGTCGCCCACCTGGCCGACCAGTGCGCCATCATCGCCGACCGGCAGCTGATGGCCAGCGGCTCGCCAGCCGAACTGGCCGACAGCGACAACCCGCTGGTGCGGCAGTTCATGCAGGGCCTGCCCGACGGGCCGGTACCGTTTCACTACCCGGCCGATGATCTGGCCGCCGATCTGCTGGCCGCGGAGAAGCAGCAATGAGCCCGAACTCCACCGGCAACCGGCTATTCGATCGTCCGCTGCGAGAGCTCGGCCGCGCCCTGCTGTTCCTGTTCACCGCCATCTCGCGCATGCGTTTTTCGCGCCTGCAGGTGGCTGAAACGCTGCGCCAGGTCTACTTTGCCGGCGTGCGTTCCCTGGTCATCATCGTCACCTGCGGCTTTTTCGTCGGCCTGGTTCTCACGCTGCAGACCTATGACACGCTGACTCGCTTCGGCGCGGGTGATGCGGTCAGCACCGTCCTTGCCCTGTCACTTTTCAGAGAGCTGGGTCCGGTGCTCACGGCCCTGCTGTTTGCCGGTCGCGCGGGCACCTCGATTACCGCCGAGATCGGCCTGATGCGCGCCACCGAACAGCTCGATGCCCTGGACCTGATGGCCATCGACCCGATGGAGCGTATCGTTCAGCCACGCCTGATCGCCGGTCTGATTGCCGTGCCGGCACTGGTATTGATCTTCAACGTCACCGCCATTGTCGGCGGCGTGTTCTTCGCCGTGTTCCTGATGGGCAACGACCCGGTCACTTTCTGGTCGAACATGCAGGCGTCCGTGGAACTGGGCCGGGATTTTCTCGGCGGCATGGTCAAGGCGGTCGCGTTCGGCTTTCTGGCCGCATGGCTGGCAGTGTGGTTTGGCTGGTCGGCACGACCAACCAGCGAGGGCGTGGCCCTGGCGACCACGCAAACGGTGATCGCAACCGCCATTACCGTGCTGATACTCGACTTTGTCCTTTCGGCATTCATGCTCTGACTACCGGATAAACCATGAAATCATCCCACCAGATCGAACTGACAGCAGGCCTGTTCCTCTTGCTGGCCATCGCGGCGCTGATTTTTCTGGCCATGCAGGCCACCGACCGCGGCGTGGCCTCCGGCCCGACCTATGAAGTCTCGGCAAGCTTCAGCAACGTCGGCGGCCTCAAGCCGCGTGCCAAGGTCAGCATGGGCGGGGTCACCGTCGGCATGGTCGAGAGAATCACCCTGGACCCCGATACCTTCGATGCCCGGGTGGTCATGCGCATCAGCGAGCGTTTCGACAATCTGCCCGAAGACACGTCCGCGTCCATCCTGACCGCCGGAATCCTCGGCGACCAGTACGTGGGCCTGGAACCGGGCGGTTCACCTGAGTCGCTACGAGACGGCGATACAATCATGATCACCAATTCCGCGGTCGTGCTCGAGCAACTGATCGGGCGCTACCTGTTCAACACTGACGGAGATGAGCAATGATGCGATGGATGGCAAGCCTTCCGGCCCTTTTCCTTGCTATCGGCCTGGCCGCAGAAGAGCCGCCGGAGATAATTGAGGACACCACCTACCGGATCATCGAGCTGATCGAGGAGAACCGGGCCGTCTACGAAGAGGATGCCGAGCGCATGCGCGAGGACATCCGCGAGATCCTGATGCCGCGCATCGATACCCTGTATTCGGCTCGGCTGGTGCTGGGCCGGCACGGCCGGGGCCGGGATGAAGACGAAGTGCTCGAGTTCGCCGATGCGCTCGCCGAGCAGCTGCTGCGCCGTTACGCCTCGGCCCTGCTGGAGTACGACTTGCGCGACCGGCTGGAGATCCTGCCGATGAGCGGCGACAACACCGAGCGCATGACCCGGGTACGCACCCGCATTCGCCTGGACGGCTCCAGCCGCGCACCGATGGACTATGTCTTTCGCAAGACCGAGGGCGAGTGGCTGGTGTTCGACGTTATCGTCGAGGGCATCTCCTATGTCGCCACCTTCCGCAACCAGATCGGCGAGGAAATCCGCCGCCACGGCTTCGACGGTCTGATGGAACGGCTCAGAGAAGGTGAGATCGAGCTGGAAGTGGAAGAAGACGCGTAATGGCCACCGCAAGACTTTCCGGCGACTTGACCATGCGTGAGGTTCCGGGCACCTGGAAAAAACTGGCCAGCGACCTTCCCGAACAGATCGATCTCGCTGGCCTCGAACGCATCGACTCCAGCGCGCTGGCCATGCTGCTCGAGTGCCGAGCCACGGCCGATGCCGCCGGTGCAGAAATCGAGTTTCTCAACCCACCCGAGACCCTGCGCACCATCGCCCGGCTGACCCAGGTCGAGGAGCTGCTCGGCTGGAACGCAACGAGCAACGGAAAAGGACGTTTCGAGTGATGCGCCGGCTATTGCCTGGGCTCCTGGTGGTCCTGCTGGCCGCTGGCTGTGCAACCTCGGCTCCGCCCCCGGAAGAACGTCACCCGGATGATCCCTGGGAGCCCTACAACCGGACCATGTGGACCTTCAACGCTGCTGTTGACCAGGCCGTTGTGAGGCCGGTGGCCATTGGCTACGACAGGGTAACCCCCTCTCCGGTCAAGACGGGCGTTCGAAACTTCTTCACCAACCTGCGCTCGCCGATCGTCATCATCAACCTGCTGCTGCAGGGACGCCCCGCGGATGCCGGCGGCGAAACGCGCCGTTTCATTGCCAACACCTTCTTTGGCCTCGGTGGCCTGATGGACATCGCCTCGGCCGAGGACATGGAAAAGTACAACGCCGATTTCGGCCAGACGCTGGCGACCTGGGGCTGGGAGGAAAGCCGCTTCTTCATGCTGCCGTTTCTGGGGCCATCGACGGTACGCGACGGCATCGGCCGCGGCGTCGATTCACGCGGCAACATCGAGTGGCGGCTGGCCGGTGACGGCTCCTACTACCTGCTCGGCATCGACGTCATACAGACCCGCGCCGGCCTGCTGCCGCTAGACGAACAGATCAGGGAGGCCTTCGACCCCTACAGCTTCATACGCGACGGCTGGCTGCAGCGCCGCAATTACCTCCTCCGCGGCGAAGAAGCCCCCCTGCCCGACTACGACGCCATGCTCGAAGAAGAGGACTGGTAGCAGCCCGATCAGCCGTACAGATCAAGCAAGCGCCCCAGCCGGTCATCCACCCACTCGCTGACCGGGGTGAGCCTGACATCGAAGCGTGCTTCCAGGGCATCGGTGTCGACGATGGGACCATCGCCTTCGATCCGATCCATCGAGGCATAGAGTTCGGAAACCATCAGACCAAGTTCGGCGCTGTTGAACAGGTGCGACAGCGTATCGGCAAAGTCGTCGATACCTTGCGGGGCAAAATGGACCTCGCGGCCATACACCCCCGCCAGCATGCGACACAACTCCGGCGGTGTGACAGCCTCCGGGCTGGCGATGTCGATTGCCTCTCCGGCCACATCGGCTGTCAGGCTGGCAACGGCAATCGCGGCCTGGTCCTCGGTTGCCGTCCAGTTCATGCGTCGCCGTCTGTTCAACGGTGGATAGGTGAGCTTGCCGTATTCTCGAATCTCGCGGATCAGGTGCGGCCAGACCAGGTTGGCCAGGTACAGGGTCGGACGCAGAACCACGGCCGGCACCTCGGCGGCAAGAATGCGATCGGAAATTGCCCGCAGACCGTCTACGAACCCGCACGAAGGCATCTGCTCGCCACAGCTTCCGCCCGTGGTGAAGACGATGCGTTCAAGCCCCTGACGCGCGGCCCCTTCGAGCACATTGTCGATGATCGCGCGTGCATGGGAGCGGTTCGGCATGGTCGGCAGGTAGAAATAGACTGCATCGACGCCGTCCATCGCCTCGAGCACATCGTCGGCGACCGTAAAATCCGCCTCGACGATCTCAACCGTGGAGGGCAGTTTCTCCTCGGCTTCAGCCACATCGCGCGAACTGGCCCGAACAGCCAGGCCCGCCTCCAGTGCGGCATCGACCACGGGATGACCCTGCACGCCCGTGGCGCCGAATACAAGCAGTTTCTCGATACTCATCTGTTCTCCCCGTTGCTGCATCAGTGTCGCCTACAAGAGTACTCTGATCACAGTGATCGTGCGAGGAGAATCACCTGACTGTAGTACCATGAAGGCTGAATGTTGCAAACGCCCCCGCGATGTCCACGATCACTAGAATCCTGATGGCGGCAGTCTTGCCGCTCGCCCTCATTGCCTGCCAACCGGCGCCCGAAGAGGAGGAACCGGTCAGCCCCGAGCCGGAGGAGACGCCCCCGGCCGAGCCGGCCGACAACCCGCTTCTCACGCGCTACCTGACACCGTTCCAGACGCCCCCGTTTCACCGCCTGGAGGCCAACCATTTCCTGCCGGCACTCGAGCAGGCGATCGAAGATCACCGCGAAGTCGTCGCCGGAATTGTCGACGAAGACGAGGAAGCCGGCATTGCCAACACCATCGAAGCACTGGAGCGTGCCGACCAGGAGCTGGCCCGGGTCACGCGCACCCTGGCCGGGCTGATCGCCGTCAGCGACGATCCACAGCTGCACGACATTGCCCCCGAGTTCTCGGCACATCAGGCCGACTACGAACACGCCGTACTGTTCGACCGCGACCTGTTCGAACGAATCACATCGGTACATGAGCGACTCGATACCATCGAGCCGGACCCGGAACAGCGCCGCCTGGCCGAACTGACCTACCGGCGCTTCGTGCATGCCGGGGCGCAAGCCGACCAGTCGCAGCAGGAACGCGTGCGCGAGATCAATGCCCGGCTGGCCGAGCTCAACCAGCGACTCGACCCCGCCCTGCGCGAGGCCCGGGCCGACGAGGAATTGCTGATCGAGGACGAAACCCTGCTCGAGGGATTGCCTGAAAGCCTGGTCAACCTCGCCGCGCGCAGCGCTCGCGAACACGGCCACCCCAGCGGCTGGCTGTTCACCCTGCAGGAACACAGCCTGCAACCGTTTCTCACCCATTTTCCCGGCCGCGAGGAACGCCAGGCAATGTACGTGGCCTGGATCCGGCCTTTCGACAGTGATTCCGACTGGTCCGACCTCGTCCGCGAAATGGCCGAGTTGCGCGCCGAACGCGCCGAATTGCTCGGCTTTGAGAGCCACCTCGAATATGCACTGGCCGGCAGCACCATCGGCGACCGGGAACGGTTGCGTGAACTGCTCGACAGCACCACGGCCGCGGCGCGCGACCGAGTGCGGCAGGAAGTCGAACGGCTCGAATCCCTTGCCCGCAATGGAGGCATGAACGACCCCCTGGAGGCCTGGGACTGGCCGTATTACCGCGAACGGCTGCGCGAGGCCGAACTCGAACAGACCGACGCCGAACTGCGTAATTGGTTCACGCTGGAACAGGTCCGCGACGGTGCCTTTGCCCTGGCCAACCGGCTGTGGGGAATGAGCTTTCACGTGCGGACCGACCTGCCATTGTGGGATACGGATGTCGAAACCTACGAAGTCCGCGACGGAATGGGCGCTCACCTTGGCGTGATCTACCTTGACCACCGGCATCGCGAAGGCAAGCGTGCCGGGCACTGGACCTTCGTTCACCGTCCCGCGCACCGCGAGGATGACGAACGGGTCGCGCCTGTGGTCGCCAACGTCGCCAACTTTCCCCGGGCGGCGGCCGGGCTGCCGTCACTGCTCTCCCCCGACGACGTGGAAGTGCTCTTCCGCCAGTTCGGCCGTGCCCTGCACGAGCTGCTGTCGGATGTCGCCTACTCCAGCACCTCGGCCAGTGGCCTGCCGGCCGACTTCGCCGAGTTCCCCGGTCAGCTGGTTCAGCGCTGGGCGCGTCAGGCTGAAGTTCTGCGCATGTATGCCTACCACCACGAAACCGGCGGCATGATCACCGACGAAACCATCGAGGCGATCGCGGCCGGCAAGCGCTTGCTGTCGGGAATCGAAACCATGCAGCAGATCGCGGCCATCGAGCTCGACCTGGCATTGCATGATGTCGGCGCCGGCGAAGTCCCCGATCTGGGCGCCGCCATTGAATCAGTGCACGAGCGCCTGAACCTGCCCGCCGTGGCATCGGGTCATTTCCACGAGGGCGGCCTGGCCGGCCTGTTCACGGCCCACCAGCCGGCTTCCTACGAGGCGTTCTGGGCCTCGGTGCTGGCCGCCGATGCATTTGCCGCCTTCGAGGAGGCCACCGTCCTGGATCGCAGCCTGGCGGAGAGCCTGCACGACAAAATCCTGGTGCCCGGCAACTCGCGCGACCCGATGGTCTCATGGCAGGCCCTGCGCGACCGCGAGCCGCAACTCGAACACCTCCTCAATGCACGCGGGCTGCGTGACTGAGCGTCAGCGTCAGGAAAAAATGCACCACAGAGACACAGAGGGCACAGAGGATTCTGAGTACGAAGATTTTCAGTCGCAATTCAGTCGCGGTTGATGAAACCGCAGATGAACGCAGATTTGTTGAAATCAATAATCCGCGTTTATCTGCGTTCATCTGCGGTTCCTAAAAATCCGTACCGAATACCCGTGTAATCAAAAGATTTCTTTTGTTCTTCCTCTGTGCCCTCCGTGTCTCTGTGGTTAATCCAACTCGATAACCACGGCACCACCGGAAGGCCAGCGCGGGTCGTGGGCGGCCTCGACCTTGTCGCGGGCGCGATCCCACATCACCCCGTGCATATTGCCGGCCGGTCGTGTCCGGATGCTGACCTCGTGGCCCAACGACTCCAGCGCCTCTATCTCCTCGTCGGTGAAGGTGTCGCGCTCGGCCGAAATCTCGTCGGGCAGGTACTGGTGATGAAAGCGCGGCATGGCCACCCAGGATTCCGGGCCGTTGCCGTCGATGAAGTCGAGGATGCCCAGCAGCACCATGGTGATGATGCGTGAACCGCCGGGTGTGCCGAGTACGGCCGTGCGCTTGTCGTTGCGCACGATGGTCGGGCTCATGGACGAGAGCATGCGCTTGCCCGGCTCGATGGCATTGGCCTCGAAGCCGATCAGACCGTAAGCATTGGGCTCGCCGGGGGCGGCGGCAAAATCGTCCATCTCGTTGTTGAGCAGCACGCCGGTACCCGGCGGCGCGTAGGCCGCGCCGAAAGGCAGGTTGACCGTCAGCGTGGCCGAAACCAGGTTGTCATCGGCATCCATCAGCGAGAAATGGGTGGTGTTGTCGCTTTCGACGACATTGCGCGCGGGGTCGGCGGCCAGCGCAGCCGACTCGAGTGCGCGATCAAGACGTATCGTGGTCCGAATTCCGGCCGCGTAATGCTTACTCAGCAACATGTCGTAGGGGATTTCGACGAAATCCGGATCACCCAGGTAGAGTGCGCGATCCCGGTAGGCCCGGCGCATGGCCTCGGAGAGCAAATGAACGCGCTCGACACGATCGAGCTCGTCGAGATCGAACGGCTCGATGATATTGAGCATCTGTGCGATGGCAACACCGCCCGAAGACGGCGGCGAGGCGGTAATCAGTTCGTAGCCGCGGTACTGGGTACGAATCGGCTCGCGCTCGACGACCTCGTAGCCGGCCAGGTCTTCCAGGCTCCAGATGCCACCCTCGGCACGGGCGCCGGCAACGAGCTTCTCGGCCACCTCGCCGCGGTAGAAGCCATCATGGCCGTATTCGGCCAAAGCGCGCAGGGTGCGGGCCAGATCGGGCTGAACAATGCGCGTGCCCAGCTCCGGTACCTCGCCACCGGGCATGAAGATCTCGGCCGTCTCCTCCCAGCGAAGCATCACGTCGCTGCGAAAGTTGAGCAGGGTCTGATACTTGGCATCGACCTCGAAGCCCTCCTCGGCCAGGCGGATGGCCGGGGCGAGCAGCTCGGCCAGCGGCAGGGAACCATATTCTTCGGCCAGGTGAACCCAGGCCGCCGGGGCACCGGGAATGCCGGCAGCCAGTGCCCCGTTGATGGCAAGGTCCCGGTTCACGTTGCCGTCTTCGTCCAGATACATGTCGGCGGTCGCAGCTGCCGGCGCAGTCTCGCGCCCGTCGATCATCACCGAGGCATCGTCATCGGCGCCATGCAGCAGCCAGAAGCCGCCGCCACCGATGCCCGAGGACTCCGGCTCGACCACCGCGAGTGCTGCCGACACGGCCACGGCCGCATCGAAGGCGTTGCCACCCTGCCTGAGGATCTTTTCCCCGGCGGCAGTGGCGTCTTCGTGGGCCGAGGATACCGCTCCACGACCCGGGCGATCCCCCCAGGCCGGCCAGGCCAGAAGAAACGAGACAACGACAACAAGTACTCGGATTGACTGGTTCATGTTGGGATGCGGACTCCTGGATTCTGATGACGGACTTGCGGCGCGACCGGTCAGGCGTAGCGCGCTCGCAGCGCGGCGGCCACCCGGGGATGAACGAACTGATCGACATCCCCTTGCAGGCGGGCAATTTCCTTGACCAGCGTGGATGAAATGAAACTGTGCTGCTCGGCCGGGGTAAGAAACACGGTTTCCACATCGTGCGCCAGGTGCCGGTTCATCGACGCCAGTTGAAATTCGTATTCAAAATCCGATACCGCGCGCAGCCCGCGCAACAACACACCGGCGTTGAGTTCCTGCACGAAGTGGGCCAGCAGGCTGTCGAATCCGACCACCTCGACATTGTCGATTCCCTCTTCACCCAGCACCTCGCGAGCCAGCTCGATACGCTGCTCCAGCCCGAAGGCCGGTTGCTTGTGCGGGCTTTCGGCAATGGCCACCACCAGCTTGCGAAACATGCGCGAGGCGCGTGCGACCAGGTCGGTATGACCGTTGGTCAGCGGATCGAAGGTGCCGGGATAGACGGCAATGCTGTAGTCGGGCTGCATGTCGCGCTCTTGATCTTAAGGATTTCGAGCGCTGATTATACCGAGGCGGCCGGGAGATACCGCAGCAGTCGGGCTCGCACCCGGCCCAGTCGCTTGTCGCGGAAAACCTCGAAGCGCTCGCTGTCCTCGAGCGACTCGTCGATCTCCTGCTCGACATACACCAGGGCACCGTCGGCCAGCAGCCCGTGCGTGACCAGCGCCTCAAGCGCCCGTGCCTGCAGACCGGCGCCAAACGGCGGATCGAGAAAGACGATATCGAAACGATTGGTACTGCGCCCAAGCCAGGCCAGCGCATCGTCACGGATCACTTCAACCCCGGCCCCACCCGGCCACGACTGCGCCACACAAATCGCGTCGACCAGGGCACGGTCACGCTCGACAAGCACCACCCGGCCAGCCCCACGCGAAGCCGCCTCCAGCCCCAATGCCCCGGTGCCGGCAAACAGATCCAGACACTCGGCCCCGCCAATGTAAGGCTGCAGCCAGTTGAACAGGGTTTCACGCACCCGGTCCCCCGTGGGACGCAACCCCGGACGATCCGGCACGGACAACCTGCGACCACGCCACTGCCCACCAATGATACGAATCTTTCCCGTCATGACAGTGATAGCATAGCGGACCGGTAAGCGTTAGGTGTGAGGCGTAAGGCGGAAGGAGTGAGGCGTGACCCCGTCACCTGAAACCTGAAACCTGAAACCTTGAGCCTTGAACCTCAACCCCCATTAACCCATTAACCCATTAACCCATTAACCCATTAACCCATTAACCCATTAACCCATTAACCCATTAACCCATTAACCCATTCCCCCGCCAATCCCCATGTTCTCAATCTTCCGTCGCAAGAAGTCCGGCAAAGGCGTTGAAACCACCCAGGTCCGCCCGGTGGAGAAAGCCGGCGTGGATCCGCTCGAGGCCCGGCTGGAGCGCACTCGCTCCAGCCTCGGTGGCCTGTTCGGCCTGATCGGCTCGGCCAGGTCCATCGACGAGGACCTGATCGAGGAGATCGAGACCACCCTGCTGACTTCCGACATGGGCATTGCCGCCACCACCCGGGTCATCGATCGTCTGCGCGAAGGCGTGCGCCAGGGCGTGATCTCTGAGCCCTCGCAGGTGCTGCCGGCGGTTCAGGCCGAACTCTACGACCTGATCGAACCGTGCGAGCAGTTTCTCGCCGTCGACCCGGAGAAGAAGCCGTTCGTAATCCTGATGGTCGGCGTCAACGGCGTGGGCAAGACCACCACCATCGGCAAACTGGCCCGACGCTACCTCGACGAAGGCAAATCGGTGATGCTGGCAGCCGGCGACACCTTCCGCGCTGCCGCCGTCGAGCAGCTCCAGGCCTGGGGCGAGCGCAACGATGTGCCGGTGATTGCCCAGCAAAGCGGCGCCGATACCGCCGCGGTCATCTACGACGCCCTGCATTCGGCCCGATCACGCGGCGTCGATGTGCTGATTGCCGACACGGCCGGCCGCCTGCACACCCAGGAGCACCTCATGGCCGAGCTGTCCAAGGTCCGGCGGGTAATGAAGAAAATCGACCCGGAAGCGCCGCATGAAACCATGCTGGTGGTCGATGCCGGCACCGGGCAGAACGCCCTGGCCCAGGCGAAACACTTCAACCAGGCCGTGGAACTGACCGGGATTACCGTGACCAAGCTCGACGGCACCGCGCGCGGCGGCGTGCTGTTCGCCATGGCCGAGGAACTCAAGATCCCGATTCGCTTCATCGGCGTGGGCGAGACGGCGGCCGACCTGAGACCTTTCGACGCCGGGACGTTCGTGCATGCGATCTTGCCGGTGGGTGATGGATAAAGCCAAGGTTTCAGGGTTCAGGCGGGGCGGTTTTCCAGGCTTGCCGGGAATGAGGGCCAACAGTTTTGCGCAACGGCTGCTGGACTGGTGGGTGATCCACGGCCGTCATGACCTGCCCTGGCAGGTCGAGCGTACCGCCTACCGGGTGTGGGTGTCGGAGATCATGCTGCAACAGACCCAGGTTGCCACGGTCATCCCGTACTTCGAACGCTTCATGGCTTCCTTCCCGGACCTGGGCTCGCTGGCCGCGGCCGATCTCGACGAAGTGCTGGCCCACTGGTCGGGGCTGGGCTATTACGCCCGGGCCCGCAACCTGCACTTGGCGGCGCGGCGATGCATGGACAAACACACTGGCGAACTGCCGACCAGCGCCGAGGCGCTGGAAGACCTGCCCGGCATCGGTCGCTCCACGGCCAACGCCGTCATCGCCCAGGCCCATGACCGTCGTGCCCCGATACTGGACGGCAACGTCAAGCGTGTACTCGCCCGGCATGCCGGCATCGAAGGCTGGCCGGGCCGCACCGCGACTCTCAGGAAACTGTGGCAGGAAGCCGAGACACGCACCCCACCGACACGGGCCCGGGACTACACCCAGGCCATCATGGACCTGGGCGCGACGGTCTGCACCGCGCGCAGACCCGCCTGCGACGAATGTCCGGTGGCGGTCGACTGCCGGGCCCGCATCGAGGGCCGCGTCGAAGAGCTGCCCACCAGGAAACCGAAACGACATCGCCCGCGCCGCGCCGTCACCCTGGCACTGGTGGAAAACGAAGCAGGTGAAGTGCTGTTGCAACGCCGCCCCCCGACGGGCATCTGGGGCGGCCTGTGGTCCCTGCCCCGCCCCGACGAGCTCGAATCGGTCGAGATGGGTGAAGTTTTCCAGATAATCGAACACCACTTCACCCATTTCATACTCGACATCGAGGTCAGGCGCGCCCGCCAGCCTGGCCCCACGCACATCGGCGATGCGGACAACCTGGCCTGGATGCACCCCCGGAAGGCCCTGCAATCCGGGCTTCCGCGCCCGATTCGGCAAATCATCGAAGCATCGACACAGGCGCGATGATGACAGGCACATCCTGATATCATGCCCGCGAACTCAGAAGATTCGCCGTCACCGATGAGCCGAACCGTTCACTGCCAGTACCTGAACCGAGAAAGCGAAGGCCTGCCCCGCCAACCGCTGCCGGGAGAACTCGGCAAACGCATCTACGACAACATTTCCAAGGAAGCCTGGCAGCAATGGCTGGCCCATCAGACCATGCTGATCAACGAAAAGCGCCTGAGTCCGATCGATCCCGAGCACCGCAAATACCTTGAGGAGCAGGCCGAAGCCTTCCTGTTCGGCGGTGACTATGATCAGGCCGATGGCTACGTGCCGCCGGAGTCCTGATCGACCGCTTCTTCGCTGATACGCTCGTTGATCCCGGGCGCATCGAGACGCAACTGCTCCAGGTCGACCCTGACGGCGTCCATATCGATACGACGCAGCCTGACAATCCGGCACACGTCGCGCCCGACCTGAATGCTGTCGAATCGACTGAGCATACCCCGCTGTCTGTTGACAACCCGGATCACGGGCTCGAAGCGCAGATTCATCTCGCATGGCGGGGTCAACTCGACCAGATAATCGCGTCGCGGACCAAACTCGATCACCAGCATCCGCATGCCAGCCGGTCGCCATCCCCGAATACTGCTGAACATCACGTTCTGAACGTCGCTGCCGGCGTGGCGCACGTGCACATCCTCGATTTCCTGCAGGGTCGGTCGTCGCTCCTGCGCCGCACAACCGGCCAGCAAACACCCCACAAACACCAGGACAACCGCTTTCATGTCAGCACCTCCAGTTGCGTTTTCTGTCCAACCCGACTCGAATATAGCACCAACATGTTTCGAATCCCTGAAATCCCGCAACTCGAACAAAGCGCGCCCGCACCGTGTCTTCGGCGTGACCATCATGCTGACCGGCAACACCCGCTGAAACAATCTGGCGTGGGTGGCTTGACTTCATCGCCCGAAAACGGTTTAATGTGCGGCTTTCCGGGAGCGCTTCCGGAAACGTCCAATCAGGGGCCAGGTAGCTCAGTTGGTAGAGCAGGGGATTGAAAATCCCCGTGTCGGCGGTTCGATTCCGTCCCTGGCCACCACCCTTTCCCCCGCAGTTCAGCGACTCAGTCGCACGGCCAAAGCCTTAAGCCAGCCCACGAGCCCATGCCGCAAGATCAGGAAACCGGCTCGACTTTCAAAATGCTTCTGGATGATGCCGCTGCGCGCCTGGGAAGCCGCCTCGAAGCCGATGTCCTTCTCGCCCACCTGCTGGCGTGTGATCGGGCCTGGCTCTACGGTCATGGCACGGATGCCTGCCCGCCTGCGGTTGAGTCCAGCTACATGAAGCTGGTGGAAAGGCGCGTAGTTGGCGAACCGATTGCTTATGTCACGGGCACACGGGAATTCTACGGCCGAACATTCCAGGTCGACCGGCAAGTACTCATCCCCCGGCCCGAAACCGAGCTGCTGGTCGAGCTGGCACTGGAGCTCGACCCGCCGACCCGCGCAAGAGCACTCGACATCGGCACCGGCTCCGGCTGTATCGCCATTACGCTGTGTCTCGACCAGCCGCGCTGGGAGGTGACCGCCGTCGACCGCTCAGAAGCTGCCCTGCAGATCGCCCGGTTCAACCGTGACGCACTGGGCGCGCGATCACTCGAATTGCGCCATGGCAACCTGTTCGAGCCGGTAAGTGACCGCCACTTTGATCTGATCGTGTCCAACCCGCCCTACGTGGCCGCTGGCGACGAGCACCTGGCACAGGGCGATGTCCGTTTCGAGCCGGGCATGGCACTGGTCGCCGGTGACGACGGGCTGGACATCATTCGCCGAATCGTTGCGGCGGCGCCGGATCACCTCGAACCCGGCGGTTGGCTGGCGCTCGAGCACGGCCACGACCAGGCCGCGCCTGTGCGCAAACTGATGGAATCAGCCGGATTCGACCAGGTCGAATCCCATCGCGATCTGGCCGGCATCGAACGGGTGAGCCTGGGCAGAGCCCGCTGACAGCCCTTCCGATTTTCCCGGCGGGCACCACAGGTCACATACCAGGCTTTCCCCGGGAGCCTGTATCCTTGGACGACAATGGCTTCAAGGAAACCCTCCAGGATGATCTCCCGGCAGCTTCTGCGCATCGTAATTGCGGCACTTTTTGCAATTGCCATTGCCGCCTTCTTCCTGTTCGAACTGCAGCAGTATTTCCGTCTGGATGTATTGCGCGAGCAGCGCGACACGCTGCTGGCCTTCACCGAGGCCAACCTGGCGCTGATGATTGCCGCCTACATGGGCGTCTACATCCTGATGGCCGCACTATCGGTGCCGGGAGCGGCGGTGCTGACCCTGGCCGGCGGCGCACTGTTCGGTGTCGTGGCCGGGACCATCGCGGTGTCGTTTGCCAGCACCATCGGCGCCACCCTGGTGTTTCTGGCTGCCCGTTTCCTGTTCCACGATGCCGTGCAGCAGCGCTTCGGGCAGCGCCTGGCTGTCATCAACCGCGGCGTGGAAAAAGATGGCGCCTTCTACCTGCTGACACTCCGGCTGGTGCCGGTATTTCCCTTCTGGATCATCAACCTGGTCATGGCACTGACGCCGATTCGGACCTGGACCTATTTCTGGGTCAGCCAGCTCGGCATGCTGCCGGCCACCGTCGTCTACGTCAATGCCGGCACCCAGCTGGCCCGGGTCGATTCGGTCGGCGACGTGCTGTCGCCACAACTGATCGGGGCATTCGCCCTCCTCGGCCTGCTGCCGCTGGTTCTCAAGTGGGTACTGGGTTTTCTGAAACGCCGCCGTGTCTACCGCGGATATCGCAAACCGAAGCGCTTCGACTACAACCTGGTCGTGATCGGCGCCGGCGCCGCCGGCCTGGTGTCGTCCTATATCGCCGCGACCGTGCGCGCCCGCGTCGCCCTGATCGAGAAGAACCGCATGGGCGGGGACTGTCTCAATACCGGCTGTGTGCCCTCCAAGACCCTGATCCAGACTGCACGCGTCATGGCCGATGCCCGCGACAGTCAACGCTACGGCATCCGGCGCATGACAGCCGAGCTGGAATTCAGCGATGTGATGGACAACGTCCGCCGCGCCGTTGGCCGCATCGAGCCGCACGACTCGGTCGAACGCTACGAAGCCATGGGAGTGGACGTGATTCAGGACGAGGCCCGGTTGCTCTCGCCCTGGGAAATCGAGGTCGGTGACCGTCGCATCAGCGCTCGCGCCATCGTGCTGGCCACCGGCGCCGAGCCCTTCATCCCGGCCGTCGACGGTCTCGAACAGGTCGACTATGTGACCAGCGCTACGCTATGGGATCTCAAAACGCTGCCCGGGCGACTGCTCATCATGGGCGGCGGCCCGATCGGCTGCGAATTGGCCCAGGCCTTTACCCGGCTGGGGTCACAAGTCACGCTGATCGAACAGGCCGAGCGCCTGCTGCCGCGCGAGGACCGACAGGTCGGCGGACTTGTCGAAGAGCACCTGATTGCCGAAGGCGTTCATGTCGCGACCGGAGCCCGCGCCAGCCGTGTCGAGCATGACGACAAGCAGGGACGCCTGCTGTGCGCCACCGACAGCGGCGAACGAGCCTTCGATTTCGATCGACTGCTGGTCGCCGTTGGGCGAAAACCCCGGGTGTCAGGTTATGGCCTGGAAGAACTTGGCGTGGAATTGACCGGACATGGCAGCATCGACTGCGACGGTTTCCAGCGCACGAGCTTCCCGAACGTCTACGTCTGCGGCGATGCCACCAGCGCCTACCAGTTTACCCACGTCGCCGCTCACCAGGCCTGGTCGGCGGCGGTCAATGCGCTGATCAGCCCCTGGTGGTCGTTCCGCACCGACTACCGTGTGATCCCCATGGTCACGTTCACCGATCCGGAGGTGGCCCGCGTCGGGCTGAACGAGAAGGAAGCCCGGGAAAAGAAGATCGAATACGAATTGACGACCTGGGACCTGACCGAACTCGACCGCGCCATCGCCGACAGCGCCAACTACGGCCAGGTGCGCATCCTGACCGAACCCGGGCGCGATCGCATTCTCGGCGCCACCATCATCGCGCGCCATGCCGGCGAGATGCTGGCAGAGATGGTTCTGGCGATGAAACACGACATCGGCCTGAACAAGCTGCTTGGCACCATCCATGCCTACCCGACCTGGAGCGAGGCCAACAAGTATGCTGCCGGCGAGTGGAAGAAGGCCAACAAGCCCGAGCGAATCCTGCGCTGGGCCGAACGCTATTTTCGGCGAGCCAGGGGCGGTTGAAAAGCGGTACACTGGGCCCGTTGGCTCGACCTGGAATCGCCCGCAGCCCCGACGCGGACGGGCCGGCGTTCGATTTTCCTGATCTCACTGCAAAACGGATTCGCACATGACTCGAAGACCCAAGATCGTGATCAGCTCCAGGGACCTGGAGCGTCTGGAGAAGCTGCTCGACAGCATGCCGGCCAATGCATTTTCCGGCATGGCGGAGCTGGAAGCCGAGCTGGTGCGCGCCGAGGTGGTCGAACCCGAGGAAATTCCGGCGGATGTCGTCACGATGAACTCGACCGTGCGCTTCTCGATAGACGGCAGTGGCGACAAACTGAGCAAAACGCTGGTCTACCCGAAGAATCTCGACGATAGCGGGCAGATGATCTCGGTCATGGCGCCGGTCGGTAGTGCACTGCTGGGAATGAGAGAAGGCGGCCGGATCGAATGGCCTCGCCTCGGTGGCGGCACCATGCGTATCGAGGTTCACGAGGTTGTCGATCAACCCGAACGCGCCGGTGAACTGCACCGCTGAATGGCCCGCAGGGCAGACGATTCCGTCACCCGGCTCAGCGTCATCATACCGTTGGGGCCGGGCGATCGAGTCGACGAGCTGGCAAGCACACTCCAACACCACCCTCGCGTCAAAGAAGTCATCGTGTCGGCTGCCCAGGCGCTTGGGCCGGGGCAGCCGGCCGGTGATCGCTGGATACACGGACCGGCCGGCCGTGGCGTGCAGCTCAACCGGGGCGCGGCGGCCGCGACCGGCTCGTGGCTGTGGTTCGTTCACGCCGACAGCCACCTGAGCCCCGAGGCGATCGATGCCGTGAGCCGATTCGCGTGCGGGGCGAAACAGGCCATAGGCTACTGTCATCTCCGATTCCACACAGACGGCCCGCGCCTTGCGTGTCTCAATGCGCTTGGCGCCAATCTGCGCTCGCGGCTGCTCGAACAGCCTTACGGCGACCAGGGGCTGTGCATGCCAGGAGCAGTATTCGATCAACTGGGCGGATTTCGCGAGGATCTGGAACGTGGAGAAGATCTGGATCTTGTTGTTCGCGCCGGCAAGGCCGGCATCCCCATCCAGCCCATGGGCGCGACCATCATCACCAGCGCACGTCGCTACCGCGAACAAGGCTGGCTAAGAACCACCTGGCGCCACCAGCTCGCCGCCATGCGCCTGGTACGCAACGCGCGTCGGGCCGGCAACCCTGATCGTCCATGAGCGCGATTGCCATATTCGTCAAGACGCCCGGGTTATCACCGGTCAAGACACGTCTGGCCGACGGTATCGGACAGGCGCAGGCGCTCGAACTCTATCGGCTCAGCGCGGATGCCGTGCTCGCCGTCGCCCGAACAGCAGAGATCGGACCGGTCTACTGGGCGCTGGCTGAATCGGCGCCTGATGCCGTCCGCTACTGGCAGCCACGGGCACCTGTCATTCATCAGGGCAGCGGCAATCTCGGCGAGCGCATGTGCAGGGTCATGAATGTGCTTGTCGACCGACACGGCAGCGGCCTGCTGCTGGGTGCCGATTCACCGCAAATTGAAAGCGCTTCCCTGCGCCAAGCTGCAACATGGCTTTCATCTGATGTTCGCAGGAGCGTGATCGGACCGGCCAGCGACGGCGGCTTCTGGGTCTTCGGCAGCAACCAGGCAAGCGAGAAACACTACTGGACACGCGTCGCCTACAGCCGGCCTGATACATTCACGCGATTCAAGTTATCCATGGACCACGAAACGGACTGGCTGGAGTTACCCATGCTGACCGATCTGGACACGGCCGCCGATCTGTCTGCGCTGAGTGCCGAGTTGCAACGACTACGGCATCGACTGCCGGCACAGGCCCGACTCATCACGGCACTCGCAGCCGCCCGAAGCGACAGACTGAACCCGAGGAGCAACCCAAGCAATGCGTGACACCTGGCCCTTGCTGGTGAAGACCGACTTTCCAGCCATTGCCCGCGACCGTCTCGACACCCTGCAGCTCAACCTGGGCTACCTGTGCAACCTCAGTTGCATTCACTGTCATGTCGGTGCCGGCCCGAATCGCAGGGAACTGATGGATCGAACCACCATGGAGCAGGCCCTGGAAGCCTGTCGACGGTTCGACGTGCAGACACTGGACCTGACCGGCGGCTCGCCGGAGATGAACCCGGAATTCCGCTGGCTGGTCGAGCAGGCCCGGAGCCGGGGCATCCATGTCATGGACCGGCTCAACCCCACCATCATGGAAGAACCCGGCTATGAATGGGTGGGCGATTTTCTGGCCGAACACCAGGTCGAGGCCATTGCTTCCCTGCCCTGCTACTCGAAAGACAATGTCGATGCACAGCGCGGCAATGGTGTATTCGAGGCCTCGATCAACGCCCTGCAAAAGCTCAATGAACTGGGGTATGGCGATCCGGCCGGCAGCCTGGAACTCAACCTCGTCTACAACCCGCTCGGACCCACCCTGCCCCCGGACCAGCAGGCACTGGAAAGCGACTACAAGCGGCTGCTCGATGACGAGTTCGGCATCCGCTTCAACCGGCTGTTCACCATTACCAACATGCCGATCCAGCGCTTCGGCGCCATTCTTCTGTCAAAGGGTCAGTTCGACGACTACATGGCGCTGTTGAAAAACGCCTATCAGCGAGAGAATCTGAAGGGCGTGATGTGCCGCAGCCTGATCAGCGTCGATTACCAGGGCTTTCTCTACGACTGCGACTTCAACCAGATGCTGGGATTACCGCTAGGTGGCGAAAAGCAAGCTCGTCACTTGAGTCAATTGCTGGAAACAAGTGAACTGCCGCGCAGGATCGGCGTTGCCGGTCACTGCTACGGCTGCACCGCCGGCCAGGGGTCCAGCTGCGGCGGTGCACTCAACCATTAACCCGGCAACGAAATACCTACGGTATTCGTTGCACGGCATTTGCGGCGCATGTCCGCAAATGCCTTCGCTTCGCGGCCCCGGCCGTACCTGGCGGGTTAAAAATAAGAAGCCTCTGAAGTCAGTCGTCGTTATTGTCGAGGTCATCGAGAGCATCTTCGGCGTCATCACCCAGATCCTCCAACGATTCCTCTGCTTCCTCGAAGGCTTCGTCGATTTCCTGGCCGGCCTCTTCGGTCGGTCCGGGATCCTCGCAACCAGTCAGCAACAGACCACCGGCAAACAGTATCGCCAGCAGAATCGTCAAGTATTTACCTGTCATCTTCATTTTCGAAAGTCTCCATGATTTCGTTGAACCTGGCGGCAACCGATTCACGACTGTCTCCATACTTCTGCTGCACGCGGGCCATGAGCTGTTCCACGTTGCCTTCAGCCTGGCGCACCTCGTCATCGGTAAGCTCGCCCCACTGTTTCTTGACGCGGGCGGTGAACTCGTCCCACCGCCCCTTGACCTGATCCTTGTTCATGACTTTGCCAACCTCCTGGCTGGTATTGGGTCGAAGCGGCCACTGTACACACAGGACCCGATGGCCCGCCTTAACCCAGGTTAAGGACCGGTGCTCGCAAGTGGCGCTATCGTAGTTTCTGAACCCGAAAACAGACAGGAGCATGTCATGCTTTCATGGGCCCTGGCCTTTCTCATCATCGCCATCATCGCGGGCGCACTCGGCCTGTCCGGCATTGCCGGCGCCGCGACGAATATCGCCTGGATTCTGTTCGTGGTCGGCCTGATCATGGCGGTCATCTTCATACTGACCGGTCGTCGACCACCGGTCTGAGCATTCCGCAGACTTCCAACCGGCAGCTCCCAGTCGGCCCTGCAGCAGGAAGAACAGTTCGGCCAGCCGCGCCGACTGTTCGAACAGGTCAACCAGCCGTTGCCAGGGAAACGGGCAGGCCTCGATCTCGGTCAGTGCCACCAGGCTGCACTGTGCGGTCTCGAATCCCAGTTCCCGCAAACCCATGATCTGGCCGGGGAGAAAGACTTCCAGCACCTGGCGCTCACCCCCCGGCAGCAGACACATCGAGCAGGCCCACCCACGGGTCAGCGTATGAAACTCGCGCACGGCCGTGCCGGCTTCACGCAGCACATCGCCTTATTCATGGACCCGGGGGGCTCGCTCGAATGCTTCCAGAAGTCGGGCTTCGTCGTCCGAGAGCTCGACCATGCACTCGAACTGCCCGATGATGCAACTGTCAATGCCCACACCTGACCCTCGGTGACCGAATCGTTGATCATAATATCGAATTGTTGATCTGGCCATACATGAATGCAGGCAGGCGGTTCTTTCGCCTGCCCCCGTATGATCCTGGATCCTCAATCAACCCCAGATGTCCCGAATGCCCGAGGAGAATCCAATCCACTACCCCATCCCCATGATCAACATCGGCCGAGGGCTGATCCTGTCCCTGATCCTGACCACCACTTTTGCATTGATCGCGTGGTGGGCCCAGACCGATGCCGGTAGCGCGGTTGATCGCTATCTGCTGCTCAGCCTGCAAAGTGTCGGCGACACGACCTCGCCACGCGGGCCTGAGTGGCTGCATGAAGCCGGGCGGGATCTGACCGCGATGGGCAGCATCAGCGTGCTGCTGGTATCCACGATACTGGTCACCGGCTGGCTGTCCGTCACCGGGCAATGGAAAACTGCCCTGGCCATGCTCGTGGTGATTATCGGTGGGGTCAGCGCGAGCTTCATGCTCAAATGGGGTTTCGATCAACCGCGCCCCGACCTGCTCGGCGAAGCAACGCGCGTTTTCACCAGCAGCTTTCCCAGCAGTCACGCCATGGCGTCACTGGTGACGTTTGTCACGCTGGCCTTCGCACTCGGTCGCCAGACTCCCTCGGCTCGTGCAAGCCGATATCTGCTGGGATGCGCACTGCTGCTCAGCCTGGTCTCGGGACTCAGCCGGGTATACCTGGGCGTACACTGGCCCAGCGACGTGCTGGCCGGCTGGATTGCCGGCACGGTCTGGTTGCTGCTGGCCAGTGTGGTTGCCGCGACCTGGATGAAACGAGCCCAAGAAGGCGGGCGCCCGTGAAGCTGCTTCGCACTGCCAGCGTTTTCTCGGTCATCTCGCTGGCCCGGATCGGTTATATCGCCAAGGGACTGATATTCATCGCCATTGGCGTGCTCGCCCTGCTGGCACTGTTCGGTTTCGCCGAGGGCCGGGTCACCGGAAGCGGCGGTGCGATTCACGTAATCGGTCACGGCATGCCCGGGCGCATCGGCTTCGGGCTCCTGGCCGCCGGCCTGGCAGCCCATGTCTTCTGGCGTCTCTACCAGGCAACGGTAGACCCGGATGGACGGGGCCGTTCCGCAATCGGCCTGGTTCAGCGCGCCGGCTTCCTGATCAGCGCCAGTTTCTATGGCTCGATGATGATGGTCGCTCTCAGCGCCGTCACCGGGCTGGCCGGCAATGGTGACGCCTGGCAACATGCCGGCGAGGAGCTGGTGTCCCATACCGCCGGACGCATCGTGCTCGGACTGATCGGCCTGGGCTTGGTGCTGACCGGCCTTTACCAGGTCTACCGCGCCTGGGCCCAGCCATTTCGCGAACGCTGGACCACGGGTGCCGGCATCGGCCGTCTGCATGGTCCGATGGCCTGGGCTTCGAGTTACGGCATTGCCGTTCGCGGCGGCATTTTTCTTCTGCTGGGCTGGCAATTGCTGCGTGCCGGCTGGTTCGCATCCAGCGACCAGATCATCGACGTGGCCACGGCACTGTGGCTGATCAGTAGAGAAAGCTGGGGCGATACGGCACTGGGTCTCGTAGCCACCGGGCTGGTCTGCTACGGTGTATATTGCCTTCTCAACGCCGCTTTGCGCAAAATCGACCCCGTCCCGCGCCGCCGCCATTCCGACCGATGAGCCTGTCCACACTGATGATCTGCAATCCGGGCAGCCGCTCTGGAGACGCCGGTCTTGACCACCTGAGGCAACGCCTCGAGGCCATGGGACCGGTGAACTATCACCAACCCGAACGGCCCGGTGACATACCTGGTCTGATTCGCCGCCACGGCAGCGATGTCGATCGCATCGTGCTGGGCGGAGGCGACGGCACCATCAACCTGGCGCTCGATGCCCTGCTCGAGGGCGATCGTCCGCTGGGCATCCTGCCGCTGGGCACGGCCAACGACCTGGCCCGCTCTCTCGGGCTGCCCGATGATCCCGAAAGCGCGCTTGATGTCATCGTCCTCGGGCAGGCCCGGCCCATCGATGTGGCCCGGGCCAATGATGTCAGCTTCATCAATGCCGTCGGGATGGGCCTGGGCCCCCGCATGACCAGCGAGATGGACAGCGACGAGAAGCGCAGATTCGGCGTCGTGGCCTACCTGCTGGGCATCCTGCGGGCGCTGCGCGGTCAGCCCCACTTTCACGCGCGGATCGAATTCGATGGCAGAATCCGGGAATACGACTGTCTGCAGATCACCGTGGCCAATGGCATTCATTACGGCGGTGGCATGACCGTTGCCGATGATGCCAAGATCGATGACGGTCGGCTTGACGTGCTGGTGATCCGTCACCAGGGTTATCTGAGATTGCTGGGCAATGCCGTCCGGCTGCGCACCGGTGACATGCGTGCCGCCGACACGGTTCATCATGTCCGCGCCCGGGAAGTAACGATCACGACCCACCCCGGGCAGGATGTCACCGCCGACGGCGAATTTCTTGCCGAGACACCGATCGACTGCCGGGTCCTGCCGGGCAGCCTGCGAGTCTTCACTCCGGAGCAAACATGACCCTGATCACCTCCAACGCGGATGCCGCCCTGCTCGATTCAGGGCGCCTGGCCCTGGAAATGGCGCGGCGTTATCGATACAGCATCGAACACCTCATCGAACCCGACGCCACCCGGCGCTTGCTCGGAGAACGCAGCGAAGAACTGGAAGCACTGGCCGACCGTCTGGCCGAGATCATCCGTTCAGCCGGTCTGCTGCCGCGAGAACCTGATCTCGAAATCAGCGAACTGCGCACCCTGGCCGACCAGTTCAGTTCCTGGATTGACGACGAGGCCTGCGGCAGGCTGCTCGAACGCTTTGCCGAAGTCGAACGCGAGCTGCTCAGCGAGCTTGAAACCGCCGACGATGGCAGCAGCGATCAGCGCCGGCAGCTACTCGCCGATGCCCGCGAGAAAACCGGCCAGTTCCTGAGTCGGCTTGAATCCGGCTGATCCTGATCAGGTCCCGCGAAATCCTGCAGCCAATTGACCGGCGAACGGCACTCCAGTAGAGTTTCCGGCGCGGCCAGCCCGGCCGCGGCTGCCCAGACAACAACGAGAACAACATGAACCAGTCCGACGCGCGTCTCGACCCCCTGCCGCCGCCACCACCCCTGTATCGCTGGGCGGTGTTGCTGTTCGTCAGCCTGGCGATGTTCGGCAACTACTACGTCTACGACTCGCTCGGCCCGGTCATCGACCTGATGCGCGATCAGCTGGATTTCAGCTACCGGCAGATCGGCTTCATGGCCTCGATCTACAACATCGCCGCGCTCATGGTCCTGCTGATCGGCGGCATCATCATCGACCGCTTCGGCACCAAGAATGCCATCGTGGTCTTCGGGCTGGTCTGCCTGGTCGCCGCCGCGGTCACCGCCATGGCGCCCTACTACGAAACCATCCTGGCCGGCCGTTTCCTGCTCGGCCTGGGCTCCGAACCACTGATCGTGGCCGCCACCACGGCACT
>SLIA01000071.1 GCA_007135935.1 Wenzhouxiangella sp. | reverse complement strand
TGACCTGGCCGGTCGCCAGGTCCTTGACCGGATGGTTGGCACCGTGGTGGCCGAACTTCATCTTCACGGTGCGCGCGCCGGCGGCCAGGCCCAGCAACTGGTGGCCCAGGCAGATGCCGAAGGTCGGCACGCCCTTGTCGAGCAGGCCGCGAATGGCTTCGATGGCGTAATCGCAGGGTTCGGGATCGCCCGGACCATTGGACAGCATCACACCATCGGGCTGCATGGCCAGGACTTCCGATACCGGGGTCTTCGCCGGCACGACGGTGACGCGGCATCCGGCATCGGCCAGCAGGCGCAGGATATTGGTCTTGACTCCGAAGTCGTAGCAGACGACGTGATGACGGGTGCCGCCGCTTGCGAAATCTCCACGGGCAAGATCGAAAGTCCCTTCGCTCCACTCGTGGGTGGACTCGGCGGTCACGGTGCAGGCCAGATCGCGGCCGCTCATCGGCTCACATTCGCGGGCGCGCCGCACCGCCTCTTCCGGGTCGATGGCCTCGCCGGCCATCAGGCAGCCGTTCTGCGCGCCTTTCTCGCGCAGCAGTGCGGTCAATGCGCGCGTATCGATGCCGGCAATGGCCACCCGTCCCTGTTCGGCCAGCCACTCACCCAGCGGGCGGGTGGCACGCCAGGAGCTGTGTCGGCGCGGGTAGTGACGAATGATCAGCCCGGCAGCATGTACCCGGCTGGATTCGACATCGACTGGATTGATGCCGGTATTGCCGACATGGGAGGCCGTCAGCGTCACCAACTGCCCGGCATAGCTGGGGTCGGTCAGAATCTCCTGATAACCGGTCATGGCGGTATTGAACACCACCTCGCCGACACTGAAGCCGGGCGCGCCAAAGCCGAGACCGGAAAACGTGCTGCCGTCTTCCAGCGCCAGAATCGCCTGCATTTGGGACAAGATCACTTCCTCCGGGTACAAAAAGCGGGCCCAACCGCAACACGGCATGGCCCGCCTGTCGAGCGCCGGGCAATGTGCCGGCTTTCCGGGTGAACATTGTAAACCAAGCCGCAAGGCATTGGGAGCCTCTCCGACAATCTTCCCGGGTAATCCCCGATTGACTCACACCCTCGGCAAAAGTAACGTACCGGGCGGCCGCGCCCACGGCGCACATCTTCCAAGGAGGGACCCCGCATGCCGCCGCTGATTCCGGCGAAATTCCGCTACACACTCACACTGCTGACCCTACTGAGCCTGCCGTGGGCTCCAGCCGCCCTGGCCGAGGACTCGCCCCTGCGCGTGCAATTGATGTGGTATCACCAGACCCAGTTCGCCGGATTCTACGTGGCCGATGCACTCGGATACTTCGAACGCGAAGGGCTCAGTGTCGAGTTCATTCCCGGCGGCCATGGCATCGACCCGATGCAGTCACTGATCGATGAATCGGCCGAGGTCGCCGTGGGCTGGATGTCGGACGCCATGCTCGCCCGGCTGGACGGCCACGATGTGGTCAATTTTGCCCAGATTCTGCATCGCCCCGGCACCATGCTGGTCTGTCGTCGCGACGCCGGCATTACCGGGGTCGGCGACCTGCCCGGCCGCCAGATCGGCGTCTGGAACCTGGGGGACCAGCACAGTGTGGCCTGGTGGCTGCAGTCAAACGGTATCGATGCTGACCAGGTCGAAATGGTTGAGCAGGTGCCGGATGCCGGTGACTTCCTGGACCGGTCTGTCGACTGCATCACGGCAATGTCCTACAACGAGTACCAGACCATCCTGGAATCCGGCATCCGCCATTCCGAACTGTTCATCGTGCGCTTTTCGGAGATCGATCATGGCTTTCTCGAGGACGGGCTGTATACCCTGTCCGGCCAGCTCGACGATCCGGCTCGCCGTCAGCAACTGGCCGCCCTGCTGCGCGGCCTTCGGGCCGGCTGGCAATACGCCGCCGAACACCCCGAGGAAGCGCTGGCAATCACCATGCGCCATGCATATGACCGAGATCCCGGTCACATGCGCCGGATGCTGAACGCCATGTTCCGGCTGCGCGACGAGCAGCAGCCGTTCGGTCTGCTCGATCTGGCGGAGTTCGAACGCAGCCTGTCGATCATCGGTGCCGGTATCGGCAAAATCGAGAAGGTCGAGGAGACCGGGCGCCACGGCTGGACGCACCGCATCTGGCGCCAGGCCGATCTTGCCGAAACGCCCGGCATGCTCAGTCCGGCGACAAAACACTATTACCAGTCCGTTACCGGCACCACGCTGTTCTTCACGCTACTCATGATTGGCACGGCATTCTTTGCCTATGCCGGTTTCATGCGTGCACAGCAGCGAAACTATGACCTGTGGGGTGCCTTTGTACTGGCCCTGCTGCCGGCCGTGGGCGGGGGCACCATCCGCGATCTGCTTATCGGCGGCGACCGGCACCCGCCATTCATCATCCAGGAGCCGGCCTATCTCTACAATGTCCTGGGAGTCATGCTGGTCGGCACCCTGATCTCCAGGGTGCAATGGCCCGAAGCCATCCGCTCGCGCTACTTTGCCCGCACGCAACTGCTGTTCGACACACTCGGGCTGGCCACCTTCGCCATCATCGGCGCCCAGATTGCCCTGATGGCCGAACTGGCGTGGTACTGGGTGCCGATATCGGCTGCCCTGACCTGCTCCGGCGGCGGCATGCTGCTCGACGTGGTCACGGGCCGCGAACCGGTCACTTTTCAGGGGGAAGCCTACGAGGAAATCGCCTCGGCCGGCAGCCTGGTTCTGCTCGGCTGCCTTTTGCTGGTCGACCATTTCGAGTGGTACAGCCCATGGCCGGTCGCCCTGTCAATTGCCGTGGCCTGGGGATTCGTGTTCCTGACCCGACTGGCGGTGGTCCGCTATGGCTGGAAATCCTGGCGGCTGGAATTTCGGCGCAGGGAACCGGGCACCTGATCAGGATTCGGAAATTGCGGGGACGGCTTCGGGAGGGAAGTCTCCGCTGACCGGCCGCATGGTTTCGGGGCCATGGCCCTGCGCGATCAAATAATCCAGCCACTTGAGCAAGGCGCGATTGAGGCGCCAGCTCCTGACCACCAGCCCGCTGACCGACAGATCCGGGCCGGCGAAGCGCCGAATGCCCTGCTCGGGACTGAAGGCCGTGGCTTCGGCCATGGCCGCATCGTGATAGATGCGCACGTGCGCATTGGGGTTGTGCTGACGCTCGGCGCCGATGACATGCGACAGGCGCACGAAAGTGGTGTAGGAGTGTCGCTCGATCACCTCGAGGTAGAGCTCGGGACCGTCACCGACGCGGGAGTAAAGCAAATCGCTCATGGCCAGAGCGTCGGGCAGCAGCACGTTCAACGCCCGATACAGGGCGCTGTGCAGTTCCGGAAGCCGTCGCGCCAGGATCCGGCTCGACGGCTGCAGTTGACGGGTCGCGGTCAGCATGGCGGCAGAGAATAGCATCCGGTCGGTGGAATCACCAGACTTGTGACCACTTCAGCGGTGGTCGCGTTCCAACCCCAGATCGAGCAGGATGCGACTGGCCAGCTCCTCGATCGAGGAATCGGTCGACGAGAGCATGCGCACTCCCTCGGTACGCAGCATGGCCTCGGCCGCATCGACTTCGTAACGGCACTGCTTGGGCGAAGCGTAGCGTGAACCCGGCCGACGGTTCTCACGAATCTGGGAAAGTCGATCGGGATTGATGGTCAGCCCGAACAGCTTGTTCTTGTGCACCCGCAGAAATCCCGGCAGGCGGTTCTGCTCCAGATCTTCCTCGGTCAACGGATAGTTGGCGGCCTTCACGCCGTAATGCAGCGCCAGGTACAGGCAGGTGGGAGTCTTGCCGGAGCGCGATACGCCGACCAGGATGACGTCGGCGCTATCCAGTCGCTTGGAAATGCCATCGTCATGGGTGAGCGCATAATTCGTGGCCTCCATGCGATCTTCATAGGAGCTGCTGTCGCCCATGCCGTGCGCCCGGCCCACCTCGGCCGAACGATCGACGCCCAGCACCTCCTCGAGCGGACCGATGAACGTTCGGAACATGTCGAAAACGCTGGCCTGTGCCTGGGCGACAATGCCGCCGACCTCGGGATCGACGATGGTGCTGAACACGATCGGCCGGTCATGGTTCTCGGCGGCTCGTTCGATCAGCGACACGGCATCGCGCGCCTTGCTCGGCGTGTCGACGAAAGGCAGCCGCACCTGGCGGAATTCGATGCCGGAAAACTGGGTCAGGAGGCTATGGCCAAAGGTTTCGGCCGTGATCGCGGTGCCATCGGATACGAAGAAAACTGTACGTTTCATCAAAAGTCCAGGGGGTTACAATAGTTGTTTGCGCAAATCCATCAATCAAGGAATCTTCTCAAGTGTCGGAGTATATCCTTTGGCTTGACGAACTTGGAATGGGCGACCTGGAAAAGGTCGGCGGGAAGAACGCTTCGCTGGGGGAAATGATTTCCCACCTGAGCGAGACCGGCGTCAATGTTCCCGGTGGCTTCGCCACCACGGCCCAGGCCTACCGCGACTTTCTGGACCAGTCGGGACTGGCCGACCGCATCAAGCAGCGACTGGCCGAACTGGACTCCGAAGACACTCGGGCCCTGGCCCAGACCGGCCAGGAGATTCGGCAATGGATCATGGACACGCCGCTGCAGGCCGAGCTCGAGCAGGCAGTGCGCGAGGCCTATGCAAAGATGCAGGAAGAGCACGGCGACGACCTGGCGGTCGCCGTTCGCTCCTCGGCCACGGCCGAAGACCTGCCGGATGCCTCCTTTGCCGGGCAGCAGGAAACCTTCCTCAATGTCTGCGGCATCGACAGCGTGCTCGAGAAAATCCACGCGGTTTTCGCCAGCCTTTACAACGACCGGGCCATCGCCTACCGCGTTCACCACGGTTTCGAACACGAGCATGTGGCCCTGTCGGCCGGCATCCAGTTGATGGTGCGAGCCGGCACCGGCGCGGCCGGCGTCATCTTCACCCTCGATACCGAATCCGGCTACCGCGAGGTGGTGTTCATCACGTCCAGCTACGGGCTGGGCGAGTCGGTCGTGCAGGGCGCGGTCAATCCCGACGAATTCTACCTGTTCAAGGACAACCTCCGTGCCGACCGGCCGGCGGTCCTGCGCCGTTCCATCGGCAGCAAGGCCACGCGCATGATCTACGGCAGCGGCAATGGCGGGGTCCACACCGAGGACACGCCGGAAACCGACCGGCGTCGTTTCTCGATTACCGACGATGAAGCCACCCAGCTGGCAAAGATGGCACTGACCATCGAAGAACACTATGGCCGCCCCATGGACATCGAATGGGGCAAGGACGGCGAGACCGGCGAGCTGTTCATCCTTCAGGCGCGACCGGAAACCGTCAAGAGCCGTGCCGGCCAGGCGATGGAACGTTTCCGCCTGGAAGAAACCGGCAAGGTGGTGGCCGAAGGCCGCGCCATTGGCCAGCGCATCGGCCAGGGCAACGCCAAGGTGATCGAAACACTCGACCAGATTCACGATGTCGAGGCCGGCGACGTGCTGGTCACCGACATGACCGATCCGGACTGGGAGCCGATCATGAAGCGGGCATCGGCCATCGTCACCAACCGTGGCGGCCGCACCTGTCATGCCGCCATCATCGCGCGCGAGCTCGGCATTCCGGCGGTGGTGGGCTGTGGCGATGCCACCGAACGGGTGCCGCACGGCACCGAGGTCACGGTATCGTGCAGCGAGGGCGACACCGGGCGCATCTACGAGGGTCACCTGGAGTTCAGCGTCAGCGAGGATTCCATGGACGACATGCCCGAAGCGCCGCTGAAGATCATGATGAACGTGGCCAACCCGGACCGCGCCTTCGATTTCGCGATGATCCCCAACCATGGCATCGGACTGGCCCGGCTGGAGTTCATCATCAACCGCATGATCGGCATTCACCCGCTCGCCCTGCTCGGCTACGACGACCAGCCCGAAGAACTGCGCGCGGAGATCGACCGGCGCATCGCCGGCTATGACGATCCGGTCAGCTTCTACGTCGACAAGCTGGCCGAGGGGATTGCCACGATTGCCGCACCGTTCGGTCCCAACCCGGTCATCGTGCGGCTGTCGGACTTCAAGAGCAACGAGTACGCGAATCTGATCGGCGGCGAGCGCTTCGAGCCCGACGAGGAGAACCCCATGATTGGCTGGCGCGGCGCTTCGCGCTACGTCGACGAGCAGTTCAAGCCGGCCTTCGAGCTGGAGTGCCGGGCCATGAGGAAGGTGCGCGAGGAAATGGGCCTGGACCATGTCTGGGCCATGGTGCCGTTCGTGCGCACCGTCGACGAGGCGAAAGACGTGGTCGCCGTCATGGAGGAGTTCGGCCTCAAGCGCGGCGACAATGGCCTGAAGCTGATCATGATGTGCGAGCTGCCATCCAATGCCGTGTGCGCCGAAGCCTTCCTGGAACATTTCGACGGCTTCTCGATCGGTTCAAACGACATGACCCAGCTCACTCTGGGCCTGGACCGCGACTCCAGCCTGGTCGCCCACCGCTTCGACGAGCGCGACCCGGCCGTCAAGGCCCTGCTGGCCATGGCCATCGAAGCCTGCCGCAAGCAGGGCAAATACATCGGCATCTGCGGTCAGGGGCCGTCGGACTACCCCGACCTGGCCCAGTGGCTGCTCGACCAGGGCATCGAGAGCATGTCGCTCAACCCCGACACCGTGGTCGATACCTGGCGCAAGCTGGCCGGGTGACGGTTTTGTTTGTTCGTTAATTCGTTTTTTCGTTGGTTCGTTTTCGTCAGTGAGGGCACCTGCCCAGCACCCTACCGATGAATAAACGAATTAACGACCACCACCGAGCTTGCCCATGAAACGCCGGTAATAGCGAAGTTCCTCGATCGAATCCCTGATATCCTCGAGCGCCTGATGCGAGGATTCCTTGTCAAAACCGTCGGCAATCTCCGGTGCCCAGCGCCGGGCCAGTTCCTTGACGGTGCTGACATCGAGATTGCGATAGTGAAAAAACGCTTCGAGCTCGGGCATCAGTCGTGCCATGAAACGCCGGTCCTGGCAGATGGAGTTGCCACACATGGGCGAAGCACCTAACGGGACATGTTCAGCCAGGAAGGCCAGCGTACGACGTTCCGCCTCGCCGAGGTCGATGTTGCTGTCCAGGCATCGGCGCACCAGCCCGGATTCGGTATGAGTGCGGGTATTCCACTCGTCCATGCCATCAAGCACATCAGCAGACGTGGCAATGGCGATTTCCGGCCCGGCGGCAATCTCCTCGAGGTTGGCGTCGGTGACGATGGTCGCGATCTCGATAATCGAATCGCTGGCCGGGTCGAGGCCAGTCATTTCAAGATCGATCCAGACGAGATTGTTTTCGTGCATGATGGACACTGCCGGTTCGGATAAAGAAGGTTCGTGACTATACCAGCGTCGAACACAGAATCCACTGGCAAGCACCTCCTGGTGGTGCAGGCCTCGTCGAATCGTGGCGTTGCTGCCGACAGTGACGGCTCGCTCATCGAGTTCCCCTTTCGCCGCCGCAGCGGCCGTCCCCTGCCCGGCGATCGCATCGCACTGGATTCCGCCGGCGCTCTGCATGCCATCGCCCCGCGGACCAACGTATTCGGCCGCGGCGACCCGCGGGGACGCCTCAAGCCCATCGCGGCCAACCTCGACCAGGTCATCATCGTCATCGCACCGGAGCCGGCTCCCAGCCGCGATCTCCTGCACCGCTACCTGGCTGCTGCCGCCATCCAGGGAATTCAGCCGCTGATTGTCGTCAACAAGACGGATCTTGCTCTGCCCGACACGGCTCCGTTCGATGAACTCGAGGGCTTCCAGGAGCTTGGATACGAGGTCATCCGGACCTGTTGCACCCACGGCACTGCCCTGGACTGCCTTCCCGGTCGCGTGGCCGGCAAGACCAGCCTGATGGCCGGCCAGTCGGGAGTCGGCAAGTCCTCGTTGCTCAACGCCCTGATTCCCGACCTGGACCTTCAGACCGGCGCGTTATCACGCGTGACAGGCAAGGGCACGCACACCACGACCACCGCCATCCTGCACCGGCTGCTCGACGGCGGCTGGCTAGTCGATACCCCGGGCGTCTGGGAATACGGATTGTGGGCAATGGCGTTCGAGACACTGCAACAAGGCTTTCCGGAGTTCGCCGAATACGCTCGACGCTGTCGCTTCCGCAACTGCCGTCATCAGGACGAACCGGGCTGCGCGGTCCAGGCAGCCACCGAATCAGGCGATCTCCCGGCCTTCCGCCACCAGGCCTGGCTGCGCCTGCTGGCCGAGCAGCAGCGATACCGACCAGGCAAAAGATAGAAATGCAAAAAGGAGGCCACTCGGACCCCCTTTCACCTTTCACCTTTCACCTTTCACCTTTCACCTTTCACCTTTCACCTTTCACCTTTCACCTTTCCCCTTTCACCTTTCACCTTTCACCTTTCACCTTTCACCTTTCACCTTTCACCTTTCATCTTTCACCTTTCATCTTTCACCTTTTTCCTTTCACCTCCCCCCACTGGCCCGAATCTTGCAACTTACATAGAATCGGACCCATGAAACAGGGT
>SLIA01000177.1 GCA_007135935.1 Wenzhouxiangella sp. | reverse complement strand
GCAAGAACCGCCAGCCCGAAAACCAGGTACATCCGGGCACCAACGATGGCACGGAATGTTCCCAAGTAACGCGGGATATCGCGGATCGGGTCGGCCGATTGTGAGTGTGTCTTGGTCATGCGGTTTTTGTTCCGAATCGGGGGGGTGCGTACGTTTGAGCAACCGCTTGGGCCAGCGCCGTCGCGCATGCTTGCCGCGAGCCCCACACGGGGCCCTAGCGTCGACGCGACAAACACTTGAACACGCACAACCCAAAGAGTAGATCATGCAGCGTGTTCCTCATCACGAAAGGATTTGATGCATACAGCATGCCCACGAGACGAATCGCTTAGGTGCAACTTCCTCTCCGGACTCGCTATGACCAAGCGTAGCTTACCACAAGCCTTCGTAGACGCCGATGATTGCTTTCGCGTGTTCCTCAAGGGAGAACATCGTTCGACTGTATCTTTCAGCTGCTTCGACCATATTCATATATTTATCCTCGCAATCCATTAACTTAATTAGTTGCCGAACACAGGCATCAGGATCATCGGGGGGGAACAGCATTCCAGTGCGATTATGTTCTACGAGTTCAAGATGGCCCCCATCCGCTGACGCGACCACAACTGACCTTAGCTGCATCGCCTAAACGAGGACCCGGCCCATACCTTCATCTAGCGCTGGCGCAACCACAAAATCACAAGCGGCTATCCAAGGCTCCGCCGGAATCTTCTGCCCCATCACTCGCACGCGCGCCCCCAAGCCCAGATTTCTGATTTTTGAAAACACGGCATGCTTCATTACGCCTCTCGCCTCGCGAAAAAGTGCAAAAACGACCGGACGATCTGTGACAGCCAACAGCCTCGCCGCGATCTCCACGAAGAAGTCCGGCCGCTTCCTTTTCTCCCAGCTCGCAAAAAAGCCAACTATCCTTGAGTTAGCCATCGCTGCGTCATCAAGAAGTTCCGCCCTTGCCTTGGCAACCTGATCGGCGTCCGCTTCGCATTCAACGGGGTTGCCGATCACGACTGATTTTCTCTGGTTCCAGCGTCGCAGCGATTGTTTACAGTAGTTGCTAACGGAGACGATACGGCCAGCCAGAGAGGCTTGTAGATTCGCCTTTCGACTTGTCATGGGGTTTCTCTGGTGCCAGACATGCTTGGCCCCGCCCAACCTGGCAGCCAAAACCCAAGCAGAATGCATTCGCCGGTCGTTCGTATGCACAACTTGTATATTCTCGTCCTTAAGATACCGTATTAAAGGCAATATACCGCTCTGCAAGCTCATAAAGCCGCTGTGTGTCTGAATCGATGGCAGCTTTCTCCAAGACACACCTACTTGCGCCAGGTATTCTGTTAAGACGCCCTCAGAGTGAAGACCCACCATTACATCGTATCCAGCCTCTTGCAACGCCTTGACCAGCAAAAGCGATGAGACGTAGCTACCGCCGAAACTTTCGCCGGAGTAAGGGAAGAGTATCCCGTTGGTGGTACCTTTTTTTGTGTGCATCGCTCCTTCGTGCAAGCCGGTTCGCCAAAAGAAATGCATCCCGCGTGTCAACCCAAAACTTGACGCCCTAATTCGATCACACTAAACCTGAGATAAACAAATGTGGCATTTATTTTTAGGCCGGTACCACATTTCCACTGATGCTCCGCAGTCGGCGTGCTAATCTGCAGGCCATCTACCTTCTGAGCGATGCCGAGTGCCGGTGAGCGGGCATGGTTTGATGCGCGAACTCCGGATCACTTTGCCGACTACCTCGCGCACCCATCACGAGCTGCTGATGGCCATGCGCGAGGGGACAACTGCTACTTATCGCATAGCGCTTTGCAGATCGACCATGCCAACCTCGGCAGTCTTTTCAGCACCTCACTTTGACGCCATCGTCGCCGCCTCAACGGTTGAGGATTCCAGACACGGACAGGTACCAACTGCCATGAACCCGCAGCAATCACAGTAGTGGACAACCGGCGCCAGCCGGACCGTTGGGGGACCTTTCGTGCCAATCACTTGACCTTTCGGACAATACTGTCAAAACTCTCACAAATACGTTGCGGAGAGTGATTATTTAAAACGAGCTCGCGACTGACCGCACCCATAGCTGGCATGACCTCTGGCCGGGAAATGATCTTTCGAATGCTTCTGATCAAGTCTCCCAGATCGTCACTCTTAAAGACCAACCCGTTTTCACCCTCCTTGACGTAGCACTTGGTCCCATTACTGTCGCTGCAGATGACCGGCAGGCCAGAGGCCATGGCCTCCAAAATAGAGAAGGCGGCCGGCTCATCTGAGCTGGGCAAAACAAACAAATCAAATTCACTATACAACGACTTCATGGCTTGACTTCGAACGTTTACTTTAAATTCAACTGCTGACTCCAACCCCAAGCGATTAACCAATTCTTTCAGAGATAAGAAGTTGGCTCCCCTCTCACTACCTGCGCCAACCATAGTCAAAGCGATTTCATGGTTTGCTCTGAGCGCAGCGAAAGCGTTCAACAATAACGCGTGATTTTTTCTTTTAGACTCAAACTTGCCAACCGTTAAAATTTTCACCCTGTATTTTGAGTCGGGATTACTCGGCCATGAGCGCAAGCTGTAAGATTTCGCATCCAAGACGAACGGAAGATAAAATTCAGTTACCCCATTTCCGCGCTGCATCTTCTCTGGGCCCGGCCCCAGAACGGGAGTATAAGAGAATTTTGGGATCAAACCTAGCCTAGCCAGGATCCAACTGACAGAACTGAGCCGCCTCTTTCTGTGTAGTGGTCTCTGATGATAAAGCACTTTTGGTTTTTTTTGAAGGGAACAAAGCAAAGAAGCAACTAAAGAAAAAGAACGGAGTTTCTTTAAAACTACAACGTCTGGCTGAAAGTCTGATATTTGCTTATAGAGAAAGGGGACCGAGGGCATCCCATAGCGAAGCCGATCCACCCTCCCGTTAAAGAAAATCCGGTCTATCGCGATGAACAGCCGCGAATACGGTACCACTTTCGGAGTGAGAACATGGTGGTCTTCAGATGACCCCGTCTCTTGTACTAGATAACGAACGGAATGACCGCAATCAATCAGAGACTTAACCGTGAAGACCTGGTTAGGGTGAAACCTCTTTTGTACAAAAAGTATTTTCATGAGCACTCCTGATTTCTGGGAATCGCCCGCTAGCTCACTCTGTCGCACTGCGCACACCCGCTGACGGGGTCGGCGGCCGCACAGCGAACCATCTGCCAGAGGGACAGCGAATCTAAGAGCGTACCCACCAATCTGAAAACCGTCTGAGCAAAACCCATCATGCTTTCGCTCTCTTCTAATGCTCTGTTCGTTATCTCGGCGCGTTTCCTAGCGGTTCATCAAGCGTTTTGACCTCGCCAAGGTGCCGCTGCGCTTGCTAAAAACACTGGAACACTGCTGCAAGCTTCCGAAACGTGAATTACGGCTTGCGGACCGCTCGAGCCAACCGACAAAGCCGCATCCTAATCAAGACTCTAATTGGGATAAGCGGCCCTTGATGTATTGAATCATATTCTCTGGCGGTTTATTGTCGTCGTTATAGATCTTAATGCACTGAAAGCGCCGCTCCGCTTCTGCTGCCTCTATATCGCGCAAGGTTTCTTTTGCGCGTTTTTCAAGCTCAGGCCTAATGCGCGCAATGTGATTTGTTAGTTCTGCCAACCCCGGAACCATATGTTTGCGCTTTAGTCTTCTGTAAGCGATAGTTTCAATTGGTGCGTCGACGTGGAGAACGATATCTGCCTTCGAGAATAACTGTCTCCGGTATCTTGGTCTGATGTCTTCATATGGTAAACTTTTTATCGTAGATGTGCTCCTTATGTTTCTCAGCTTATGTAACATGCCTTCATCGATCAGCACGTATTTATGTTTTATCTTGCTCGACTTGTGCAATCGAATTGTATATTTTACAATACTTTTAATGTGCTCGAACGCTAGGGCTCGATTAGGTTGCTTGGTGCTTTTTATAAACAAGATCGTATCAATAATAGAAAGCGGATGTGTTAGAGAATACGATAATACATCTAATGCGTTGAAGTGTACGTCAGATATCAAAATGCAACCAGCGCCAAGCTCATCGCGCAGATGTCTGCTGATAAATGTTTTCCCGGAGCCGGAAAATCCGATAAATTCAATGATAGCTGACGTACGCTTCATCGAGCTGGGGAATCTCTTGGTGGGCGCGTCTTGGCGGGTAGTCAGAAGAACAGAACCCGTTAATTTTTTCACCCGCGATTTTATCAATACTGGCAAACGGGGGAGCGCGAAATTTCGTCTTCATAATGGCAGTGTATTTCCGATGTTTGACGTAGCGCCGAGAATTGAGCCTGTAAAGTGTAGAAAAAGAAACACCGAGTTGAAGTGAATGTGGAACCCTTTCTAGTCAGAAGCAGACCTGATTAGCATGAAAGCTCCGCAAGCCGTAATTCACTTTCCAGATGCTTACGGCAGTGCACGACGGCGATCAACAAGACCTGCGGCAGCATGGCCGGGTCGAAGCACCGGCTGAACCGGCAGCCAAACCCGGCGAGATGCCAGCCGCATATTTGAAGAAGGTAAAGGCGTGGTTGGTGCCGCTCGAACTGGTCTTCAGATTGCCAAGCACTGTGGCGATTCACTGGGACTCCGGCAGGCCCCTCGGCTTGCGGACGCTGACCATGGCGTGCTGGTGCGCGCAGTCCGCCATGGTGACCGCGTTGAAGCACGCCAGGCCGTCCAAATACGCTGTGCAATCTGGCGCCGAATGCTGGCGCGGCCACTCCCACTGGGCACGGAACGTAAAGTCCGGAACCGGGGTAAGCTTCACCCCGAACGGGTGTTCGTCCTCGGTCAGCGAGACGGCACCTACGACCGGGACCTTCTTCTCCGACCCGCATGCCGTCACCAACCAATTGCGATTTTGCATGGCGGCGACCACTATCATGAAGATCTATGCCGCGCACTGACTCTAGGCACCCCTTGGGCGCTGCGCGACCCTCGAACGCAACGAATACGCCCTCAGCGACCGGCGCCGGACACTCGCCTGCGACCTCGCGAGACCGGGTGCTGGTATCGTGCGCCCAGCTTCCGACAAGCCCAAAAAATATTTCCTGATCGCAACGCTCACGGGACTCGCCGCAAAACACAAGGGGAAGACGCTTGTGTCAAAATAAATTCTACTATTTGATCGACCTGCGCTTCTATGTCCGTATCGTATCGGTTAGGAACGATAATATAATTAAAATGCTGAAACTGCCCTTGCAGATACTCGGCATCGCGGCGATATGCTGCTATGTTTTTGACCAAAATGCCCGAATCAATATTTTCCTTGGCACGGCGACCGCGGCGAACTCTATTTGCCTGCACTGTTTCTACATCTGGATCTATGATTACCAAAGCATCACAGGCGGGTAAACCATTATGCCACACCTCAGACAACGGTAACCGATTGGCCACCGAAGGATTTTTTCTAGATTCGCGCCTAATCTGTTTGAATTTGTGAAAAAGGCCTTCATCCAGAATATGTATTCCAGGGTTTCTCTTTAATAGCAAAAGCATGACTTGCGTTCTAGTAAGCAATCGCCAAATGTAGAAAAACTTCGTCAACGAAGCAGGCCGACAGCGAACGGCCATGAACAGGGCTTTGACAAATTGCGGCAAAAATCGCAGCGTGGTAGGCAGATTATTGGGGCAGCGCTTGTTGTAGTCGACTTGGAAGCCCTGTTGTTTGAGCCGCTCGCAAACTCTTTGGGAAAAAAAACTCTTGCCGCTGCTTGCTCTACCGGCAAACTCTACAATATAGGTCAATTGGCGTCGCCTCTCGAATTGTCCCTGAGCCCAAACTGACTTTCTAACAGGTTCGTCAAGCATCCATTGTGTTCTTGAGGCAAGACATCTTCGAACTAAATGCAGACTAACCCTTTGCCAGCTTCTCCAGCCGGTACGTGTCAGGCACTATTGGTTTCCGTTTAATCCACCAGCGTGTTCCTCGGGGCCGCTTTTGACAATTTTCGGCCAACACTTCCTTACAAAACGCATATGGCGAGCGCAGTGAAACGGTTTCGGGGCAGTTTGTGGCTGGCCTGCCGCTCGACAGACGTTTCATTTCAGTGCTAACCCGTTTCCACCGGTCACACGGGCGCGACCGCGAAGCCAGTCCGGAGAGGGCCCTCAGTGTCAAAATAGCTGCAACCTTATCTGTGCTTGGAATCTCCAACCACAGAATCCCCGGTGTCAAAGCAGTTGGAACCTGATCTGTGTTGAGAATGCTCAACAACCGAGGGGCCAGAGAAAAGGATCCGATGAAGTACTCCGAAGAACCTCCAGAGGCGGAGCTGCGAACGCTGTTGCCGCGCGAGAACTGGCCCGGGGATTCAACGTGACCGCCGCCAGCACGTGATAATCGTCTAGTCGCACTGCATCGTTCGGGTCACCCCAAACTGGAGCGATCATTGCCATGGCGGCGCGCAACAGCGACAACAGGCTATGAGCGATGCGGCGCGGATACCGAGAATCCTCAAACTGCGGGGCCAGCGCCCCGATGAGTGCTGCGGTCCCACGCTCCGCGCAGGAAAGGAAACCCGGCATCACCGATCAGTTTCGGGGTCCGATGCGTTACCCGGACGGACCCTTCGCGCAACCGTCGAATCTCTATCACGTCGCGCAACGCATTGTATTTTGTTCGAAGGAACGTCTCCATAACATGGACCCTGAACGGTTATCGACACCGTGCCACTCTCTCCGCTTTTACTCGCAAACTATTTGGTTGAATGAACAACGGTGACCGCCGAGTAACTCAAGACGAGCGCTCAAGCCGCTGCTGAAATGGAACTAAAATAAACTTCAAGAACATGAGCCCAGCGATCATGGGAAATAATCTGAGCACACGGACCCATCCGTATTTTCTTTTCGCGAACTTGCCTGCGACCGAAAACAACTGACTGAGCCGGCGCTTCTCTTCGTTATGTATGACTTTTAAGTCGATTTTCCTGCCGCCGATCTCTTTTTTATATTGCGCGATGAACTCGCGCCTACCCCTGGATAAGCTTTGAACAAAAGAGGGCGTGGGTCGACGCAGGCTCAAGCGCAACCATTCCAAGCTCGCCAGACCGAGATCTTGTTCTGGCCTCCCATAGCATTTCTTGTCTGGAAGATCGATCAAGGTCAGATGGCGACTTTCGGCGTCCACCAAAACGTTTTGCGGCCCGAAATCGAGATGCAACCGCACATTACTCGAGGAGTCGGAAGGCATGCTGGAGTGGAAGATCGCCAGGGCTCGCGCACTAGCTTCAAAAAGCCAGGAGTATTCCGGGTACACGGTGGCATCCCTTGACCTAGACACGAGAAATTGCGTCACGGTCTCCCCCGGGGCGCGGGACATTATCACTACTCGTCGATCCAGATCATAGGCGAGCACAACTGGCACCGACACATTCCTGAACGACTCAAGGGCTGACTGCGCTTCCTCCAAGACTCCTATTCGTAGCGCAAGCCTTTCCTTCGACATTCTCTTTCTTTGTACAACGATGGGTCCTTCGGCGGACGTGGCTCCCAAGACGAGTGTCTTACCTGATCTCCATAATGGCCGAAGATCCCATTCAACAACCGTGGTGTTAATGTTTTCTAAAACACGTTCAGCATCGCGTGTCAACTCTGCCATTTGGCGCTTGGTGCGGTTCACGTTTGCGCCACCTGGGAGGAGTCGTATATTGTTCTTGTTGGGGCGGAAGCCCAGGGTCGGATCTCCTCAGGCTTTAGCCGCGTACCGATTCGATAAAGACCTGGCGCGGAGTTTGTTTCTTGGAAACAGCACGCGGGCGTCGGTAAGCACTGGGGTAAAGAACTCGAGGTGACGTCACGGTTTCGAGTGATGCACAGAACTTGTTCGTACGACAAGACGGTGCAAGCGACTTTATCGAAATTGCAAAAAGGGAAAAGTTGGGGATGGCGCAGGGTGGGTGTGCGCTCGTTCGGAGTCAACATGGCGTTCAGAAATGTCACTCGGTGAGCTTGCGCGGATTTCTACGGCTGGTGGAGGGTGTGGAAGTCCACAGAAAACCAAAGTTCGCCCTCACTCACTTACGAACACCTGCTCATCCCGGTGATCCTCGAGGAACTCGTGACGCACCGTGCGACGCAACCCCTCCTGCAACGAGACGGGCGCCTCGAATCCAGTGTTCGCGATCGAGGTCGCGAACTGTGTTGTAGCACAGAACTTGCGCACTCGGATGCTGCTGATCGGAAAAGTGCGCCTTGTTGCCCACGCAGCGATGTCAAACGCGTAACCCGCCCCGAGCCCGAGCGCGTAGGGTAGGCGGAACCCCAGCCCAGCCTGGGCTCCAAGGCGTTCGCGAACAGTGGCCACCAGAGCGTTCATATCAAAGTCGGGTTTGTCCACATAGTTGTACACGTAGCAGCCAGTACGAAACGAAAGACTGAATTCCAGGAAGGCGGCGATGTTTTCCACGTACGCCATCGACTTCCTGTTCTGGCCCGAGCCCACCATCACGAATCGCCCGCTCGCGATCTGCCG
>SLIA01000101.1 GCA_007135935.1 Wenzhouxiangella sp. | reverse complement strand
GTGGAATCGATCACCACCGCATCGCTGGCCGGGACCGTTGGCGAAACGGCGCGCTCGCGGTCGCGGCGGTCACGTTCCTCAAGGTCGCGAAAAAGACGGAGAAATTTAACACTTTCTCCTTTTTCTTTCAACTGTTTATATCGGCGATTTGCCCTTTCCTCGACCGACGCCTCCAGAAATACCTTGATTGGCGCATCCGGAAACACCACGGTACCCATGTCGCGCCCGTCGGCAACCAGCCCGGGAGAGCGGCGGAAACGGCGCTGCAGATCGAGCAGGGCAGCCCGAACAGCGGGCAGAGCGGCAACCCGCGAGGCCATGACACTGACCTCCTCCGAGCGAAGCCGCTGATCCACGGGCTTGCCGGCCAAAAGTACCGAGATGCCGTCGGCGCCGGCGGCAAAATCCAGGTCCAGCCCGCGACACAGACTGACAACGGCCGCTTCGTCTCCCGCATCGACGCCCCCGTCCACGGCCGCCAGCGCCACCGCCCGATAAACCGCCCCGGAATCAAGCAGATACCACCCCAACGCCTCGGCCACACGCGCCGAAACCGCTCCCTTGCCGGCCCCGGAGGGGCCATCGATGGTGAGGACCGGGGCGTTGGAGTACTTTGGCTGATTACTGGTCATGCGGTTGATGCCTTGCCTGTTGGTTGGTTTATTGCACGGGCAGAGGGGGAGACGAAGAGAAGGTAGAGGGAAAAGCATGGAGAGCACTCTGTATCCTTCTCACCTCTGCCCCTCTACTCCTCTACCCGTCTCATCCACTGGACCACTCCATCTCGGCGCCCAGCGCACGCATGTCATCCACGAACCCGGGATAACTCGTCCGAATCCATTGTGCATTCTCGATCTCGACCGGGGCCTCGGCCACCAGGCCGAGCACGGCCAGGCTCATGGCGATGCGGTGATCGCCGTGGGAATCGACCCGACCGCCGCGCACTGGCCCACCGGCAATGTCGGCGCCATCGGGATACTCCCTGACCTGCACGCCCAGTTTCGAGAGCTCGCGGCACATCACCGCCAGGCGGTCGGATTCCTTGACGCGCAACTCTTCGGCACCGCGAATCCGGGTGGTGCCCGCGGCACGGGCGGCCAGCGCCATCAGCACGGGGAACTCGTCGATGGCCAGCGGCACCCACTCGGACTCGATATCCACGCCCCGCAGATTGCCGGGACGAACACGCAGATGCCCGGCCGGCTCGCCTTCGCCGCTGCTGACCATGGTCCGCTCCACGCTCGCGCCCATGGCCTCGAGTATGCGCAGGACACCGTCGCGCGTGGGATTGAGGCCGACTTCGATCAACTCGACGGTCGAGCCGTCCACCAGCAGGGTGGCAGCCAGGACGAATGCGGCCGAGCTGAGATCTCCCGGCACCCGGCAGACCGTGCCCTGCAACTTCTGTGGGCCGTCGAGGCGACATTGGCAGTCACCCCAGAGAAGTTGCGCGCCGAAAGCCGGCAACATGCGCTCGGTGTGATCGCGGCTGATACCCGGCTCCACCACCTCGGTGGCCCCCTCGGCGCTCAGCCCGGCCAGCAGCAGGGCCGACTTGACCTGGGCGCTGGCCATGGGCTGCTCGTAGCGTATCCCGCGCAGCGCACGCGGACGCAGGGTCAGCGGCGCGTGCCCGTCAACACTGTCGATATCCGCACCCATGGCCCGAAGCGGCTCGATGATGCGCCCCATCGGCCGCGTCGACAGCGATTCATCGCCAACCAGCCGGAGACTGGCACCGGAAAGGTCCGGGCGACCAGCCAGCGCGCCCGCCAGAAGGCGCATGCCGGTGCCGGAATTGCCCAGATCCAGATCGCCGGCGGGAGCCCGCAGTTGCCCGCCACGCATCAAGATCACGCCACCGGACTGCGACACATCGGCACCCAGCACCCGCATGGCTTCGAGAGTGGCACGGGTATCGGCACTGTCAAGAAAGCCATGGATCTCGGTCTCGCCTTCGGCCAGGCCTCCGAAGATCGCGGCCCGGTGGGAGACCGACTTGTCGCCGGGCGGCCGGTAGGTGCCCGACAGCGGTGTACGCGCCGGCTGAATCTTCAGGCGCATCGCGTTCAGAGTATCCCGCTCAGCGCGGCCAGCACGCGCTGGTTCTGCTCGGGCGTGCCCACGGTGATGCGCAGGTAGTTGTCCAGGCCGTAATTGCCGACCGGACGCACGATCACACCCTGCCGGAGCAGGGCTTCGTTGAGCTCGCCACCGGGGCGGTCGAAACCGGCGAGGATGAAATTGGCCGCCGAGGGAATCACTTTCGCGCCCAGCTTCTCCAGCCCGGCACCCAGGGTCTCCAGCCCCTCGCTGTTGGTACGCCGCGTCGTCTCGATGAATTCGTGGTCATCGAGCGCGGCGCGCGCCGCCGCCAGGGCCAGCGAATTGACATTGAAGGCCGGACGCACGCGGTTGAGCAGATCGGCGATGCCCGGATTGCTCAAGGCGTATCCGACCCGCAGACCGGCCAGGCCATAGGCCTTGGAGAAGGTCCGCGTGACGACCAGGTTGGGAAACTCGTCCAGCCAGGCCGAGGCATCGCCGAGCTCGTCGGACTCGGCATACTCGGTGTAGGCCTCGTCGACCACGCAGATGACATGCGGCGGCAGCGAGCCGACGAAATCCTTCAGTCGCTGACCATCCAGCCAGGTCCCGGTGGGATTGTTCGGGTTGGCCACGAACACCAGCCGGGTATCCGGCCCGACGCGGTCAAACAGGCCGCGCAGGTCATGCCCCAGCGGCATGGGATGATCGGCCGGCAGCGCCGGGGCAATATTCGCCGTGGCCCCGACCATCTGCGTGGCGATGGGGTAGACGGCGAAGGCGTATTGCGAGAACACCGATTCCAGGCCGGGCTGGAGGAATGCCTGGGCCAGGAACACCAGCACGTCGTTGGAGCCGTTGCCCAGCGTGATGCAGTCGGTATCCACACCGTGCTTTTCAGCCAGCGCCTGCTTGAGATAGAAACCGTTGGCGTCTGGGTACAGCCACAGGTCGTCGAGCTCGCCGCGCACCGCCTCGATCGCCTTCGGGCTGGAGCCGAGCGGGTTTTCATTGGAGGCCAGCTTGATCGAGTCGGTCACGCCATACTCGCGCTCGAGCTCGTCAATCGGCTTGCCCGGCGTATACGGCATCAACTCGCGCACACCGGGCGCGGCCAGATCGTTGTAATCGCGTTTCTTCATTCAGTTCCTTCCGTCCTTCAAGAATTCCTCGGAATCATGTCGTTTTTGGTTGTCTTTCTTGGTTAACACGAAGTACACGAAGAAGGGCACGAAGGACTTCTTGATAATACTCTTGTGAAACTTCGTGCTCTTCGTGCCCTTCTTCGCGCCCTTCGTGTTATTTCTTATCGGTGTTTTTCTCATCACCCATCGCACCAGCATCCTCCCCCGGCAGTCGGCCGAGGACGGCGCGAGGATAGCAGCCCAGCACGCGGACTTCACCGGACGCGCCTTCGAGATCGGTCAGCGCCTGCTTGAGGCCGGGCTCGTCGACATGGCCCTCGACGTCGATAAAGAACACGTACTGCCAGCGCTCGCGCCGCGAGGGCCTTGATTCGATGCGCGTCATGTTCACGCCGTGGCGGGCCAGCGGCTCGAGCAGCGAGAACAGCGCCCCGGCCCCGTCCAGGCCGGCGATCATCAGTGTGGTCTTGTCGTCGCCCGAAGCCGGCAACAGCTCGCGCCCGAGCACCAGGAAGCGGGTCGTATTGTCGACGTGATCCTCGATGTTGGCAAACAGCACAGGCAGGCCGTAGACCTCGGCGGCGTGGCGGCCGGCAATGGCGGCGGCATCCGGGGCGTGGCGCACGCGGCGCGCGGCTTCGGCATTGCTCGACAGGGCGATCAGCTCGGCCTTCGGCAGGTGCTTCTCGATCCAGTGCTTGCACTGCGACAAAGACTGCTGATGGGCATAAACCCGCTCGATATCGTCCAGCCGGCGCGCCCGGGTCAGCAGGTGCTGGTGAATGCGCATCTCGACTTCGGCGGCAATGCGCACCTCGTGATGCAAAAACATGTCCAGGGTGTGGGTGACGATGCCCTGCGAGGAATTCTCGATCGGCACCACGCCGAAATCGACCTCGCCGCCCTGCACCTGCCGGAACACCTCTTCGATGCTCGGCTGCGCACTGGCGTTGACCGAATGGCCGAACTGGCGATAGACCGCCTGCTGGGTAAACGTCCCCTCGGGCCCCAGGTAGGCGACCCGGAGCGGTTCCTGGCGTGCCAGGCAGGCCGACATGATCTCGCGGAAGACATGCAGCATCACGCTGTCGCTCAAGGGCCCCTCGTTGCGCTCGATCACGCGCCTGAGCACCTGGGCTTCGCGGTCCGGGCGGTAATAGTCGGCCGGGGTGGCCAGCTCGCCCTTGACCGCCCTGACATGCTCGGCCAGTTTCGCGCGCTCGGCGATCAGCGACTGGATGCGCTCGTCGATGCGATCGATCTGTTCGCGCACCGATCCGAGATCGACCTCACCCGCACCGTCTTTCGAATTCCTGCATGAAGTCAACGAGACTCTCCACCGCGTCCATGGTCTGGGCATTGTACAGGCTGGCCCGCAGACCGCCGAGTGCACGATGCCCTTTCAGCCCCGACAGACCGGCCTGTTCGGCCTCCTCGACGAAACGGGCCGTGAGCGCGTCATCGTGCAGGAAAAACGGCACGTTCATCAGCGAGCGGCAGTGCTCGGCCACGGTATTCCGGTAAAAATCGCTGCGATCGATAGCGGCGTACAGGGCGGCCGCTTTTGCCTCGTTGGCCGCGGCCACGGCCGCCAGCCCGCCGCGCCGCTCGATCCAGCGCAGCATCTCCAGCGCGGCGTACCAGGCAAAGGTCACCGGGGTGTTGAACATCGAACCGGTCTCGACCCAGGCCCGATAGTCGAGGTAGCGCGGCAGATCGTCGGGAATGCGCTCGAGCAGGTCGCGCCGGATCAGCGCCACGGTCACCCCGGCAATGCCGAAATTCTTCTGCGCGCCGGCGTAGGCAAATGCCAGGTCGCGATAGGGATAGGGCCGCGACAGGAACTCCGAGGACAGATCGGCGGCCAGCGGCACACCCACCTGCGGCGGATCGATGTATTGCACCCCGTGAATGGTCTCGTTGCCGGTGTAGTGCAGGTAGGCGGTATCGGCCGGTAGATGACCGAGCTCGGGCAGGTCGGTGAAATCGATATCGGCACTGCTGCCCACCACCTGCGTGCGGGTCACCCGCCCGGCCTCGGCCAGCGCCTTCTCACCCCAGTGCCCGGTCAGCAGGAACGCCGCGGTGCGATCCCGGGCCAGGTTCATCGGCAGCCAGGCGAACTGCAGGTTGGCGCCGCCGTGCAGCAGCAGAATCTCGTGCTCGTCACCAAGCGCCATCAGCTCGCGCAGCCGGGCAAACAACTCCTCGGCCAGGGCCATGAAAAGCGGCCCGCGATGCGACACCTCGGCAATCGACGGCGACCCGTCGGCGCCGGGCGCCAGCGCCTCGGCCAGCCGCTCGCGGACTTCGACCGGCAGCATGGCCGGCCCCGCCGAGAAGTTATGGATGGGCTGTGGCATTCGCGTGTTCCGAAGTCTCCTGGAAGCGTATCGAAGGTTCACGCCAGGCGGCGGGGCGTTGTGAGTTGTCAGTTGTAAGTTGCAAGTCCAGCCCGATGAACGTGGCGCCGCTGATCAAAGCGTAGACTTACAACTGACAACAAACAACTCACAACTGTACTCACTATCAGGCCGGAGCCGCCAGCACTTCCACCCCCCCCATGTATCGCCGCAAGACGTCCGGCACGACCACCGTCCCGTCACGCTGCTGGTAGTTTTCCAGTACCGCGATCAGGGCGCGGCCGACGGCCAGGCCGGAGCCGTTGATGGTGTGGACGAGCTCGGGCTTGGAGGTGTCGGGGTTGCGCCAGCGTGCTTTCATGCGGCGCGCCTGGAAGTCGCCGAAGTTGGAGCACGACGAGATCTCGCGGTAGGCCTGCTGACCGGGCAGCCAGACTTCGAGGTCGTAGGTCTTTCTGGCCGAGAAGCCCATGTCGCCGGCGCACAGCAGCATCACTCGGTAGGGCAGCTCCAGGGCCTGCAGAACGGCCTCGGCATGGCCGGTCAGTGCTTCGTGGCACGCCTCGGCCGTGTCGGGGGTAGCGATTTGCACGAGCTCGACCTTGTCGAACTGGTGCTGGCGGATCATGCCCCGGGTGTCCTTGCCATGCGAGCCGGCCTCGCGGCGGAAGCACGGTGTGTGGGCGACGAACTTCAGTGGCAGGCGCCCGGCTTCGACGATTTCATCGGCGACCAGGTTGGTCAGCGGCACCTCGGCAGTCGGAATCAGGAATCGGGTGGGATCGTCCGAGGTGGCGAAAGCATCTTCGGCGAATTTGGGCAACTGCCCGGTGCCCTGCATGGCCGAATCGAGTACCAGGTAGGGCACGTACATTTCGCGGTAGCCGTGCTCGCGCACGTGCATGTCGAGCATGAACTGCGCCAGGGCGCGGTGCAGGCGGGCGACATCGCCGCCCATGACGGCGAAACGGCTGCCGGAAAGCTTCGCGGCCACCTCGAAATCGATGCCGTCGAGCATCTCGCCCAGCTCGACATGATCACGCGGTTCGAAGGCCAGTTCGGTCGGCTCGCCCCAGTGACGGATCTGCTCGTTGTCGGCCTCGTCATTGCCTTCCGGCACAGCAGAATCGGGCAGGTTGGGCATGTCCAGGGCAAGATGTACAAGGTGCTCGCGCAACTTCTCGAGCTCTTCCTTGGCCGCCTTGAGATCCTCACCCAGTCGCCCAACCTCGGCCAGCAAGGGTTCGATGTCCTCGCCACGCGCCTTGGCCTGGCCGATGGACTTCGAGCGCGTGTTGCGCTCGGCCTGCAGCTCCTCCGTTTTGGTCTGCAGCTCCTTGCGCCGCGCCTCGAGGGCGGCGTAATTCTCTATATCGAGGTGGTAGCCACGCAAGGCCAGACGCCCGGCGACATGTTCGAGATCGGTTCGGAGGAGTTGTGGGTCGAGCATTGGTTTCTATCCGGTTTTCGGGGTTAGGCTGGACCGAAGCCATGAAAATCCGAAACTCGAAATCCGAAACAAATTCGAAGCCCGAAATTCGAAACGGTCAACGTGCCAACTACTGGAGTTTTGAATTTGGAATTTCGTGCTTGTTTCGTATTTCGGGTTTCGGATTTCGAGTTTCGAATCTAAGGGTTCATCAGGGTCCGAAGGGATGCTTAAGTATCACATTGGCATCTCTTTCCGGTCCCGTCGACAGCATATGCACCGGGGCCTCGATCAGTTCCTCGAGGCGGTCGAGATAGGCGCGGGCGGCGGCCGGGAGCTTGTCGGCATCGGTCAGGCCCTGGGTATCGCCGTCCCAGCCGGGCATGTCCTCGTAGACCGGCCTGGCCCGGCTCCACTCCTCGGCGCCGACCGGGAATCCGTCCACGCCTTCGTAGTCGACGCAGATGCGCACCCGATCGAAAGCATCAAGCACATCGAGTTTGGTGATGCAAAGCCCGGTAATGCCGTTGATGCGTACCATACGCTTCAGCGCCACGGCATCAAGCCAGCCACAGCGTCGCGGCCGGCCGGTAGTGGCACCGAACTCGACGCCGCGCTCGGCCATCATGCGGCCATCGGAATCGTCAAGCTCGGTGGGAAACGGTCCACTGCCCACACGCGTGGTGTAGGCCTTGGTGATGCCGAGCACATAGTCGATGTCGCCAGGCCCCACACCCGTGCCAGTCATCACGCCACCGACGGTGGTGCTCGACGAGGTCACGAAGGGATAGGTGCCGTGGTCAATATCGAGCAGGCTACCCTGTGCACCCTCGAACAGAATGGCACGCCCTGCCCGCCTGAGATCGTGCAACTCGCCGGTGACATCGGCGAACATCGGCCTGAGTTCCTCGCCCTGCCGGGCCGCGTCGTCGGCAATCTGCTGACCGTCGACCGGATCGGCGTCGTAGTAACGGGTCAAGAGGAAGTTGTGATAGTCGATGACCGCGTCGAGCTTGTCGGCCAGGCGCTGGGGGTCGGCCAGGTCGGCCAGGCGCAGACCCACGCGCGAAGCTTTGTCCTCGTAGGCCGGACCGATCCCTCGGCCGGTGGTGCCGATGGCCTTCTTGCCGCGGGAGCGTTCCTTGGCCCGGTCCAGCGCCTCGTGACAGCCCAGGATGGCCGGACAGGCCGGCGATATACCAAGTCGCGGTCGCACCTCGATGCCGTTGGCCTCGAGGCCGCGGATCTCCTCGATCAGCGCGTGCGGTGCCACCACCACGCCGTTGCCGATCAGACAACGGGCACGGTCGGTGAGCACCCCCGATGGAATCACGTGCAATACCGTCTTGTGGCCGTTAACCACCAGCGTATGGCCGGCGTTATGACCACCCTGAAAGCGTACGACGGCATCCGCCTCGTGCGCGAGCAGGTCGACAATCTTGCCCTTTCCTTCGTCACCCCACTGGGTGCCGAGTATCACAACCGATTGCGCCATGCGCCAGGTCCCCTGTGACTGCTTTGGCTATTGAGTGATCAATCCTGCGGCTGCAGACGATC
>SLIA01000187.1 GCA_007135935.1 Wenzhouxiangella sp. | reverse complement strand
GGGGTACGGCGGCCATACTCGGCGGTGGCACGGCCGGCGTAGTGCAGGGTTCGACCGTGCTGGCGCGCGGCCTGTCCACTGCCTCGACCGGAGGGCTGGGCAATCCGGCCGTCTCGACCGGGGAGACCGGTGGCAGCCTGCTGGCCGTAATCCTTGCCTTGCTGATTCCCATCGTCTTCGGCATCATCGTCGTGGCGATCGTCTTCGGCCTGCTCGTCTGGGCGATGCGCAAATGGCGATCAGGCAGAAATCGACAGGCGCCGGGGGAAGCTCACGGCGAACATCCACCATCCGGCTAGCCCGGAAATACTCCACGGCAACGAGACTATCGCAGCGAAGAGGTATTGGTTCGACCACCGGCCTGACGAATGGCCAGACCCAGGTCATTGCGTGAGTCGGCATGGGCCAGGGCCTCCTCGACCGTGATTCGGCCTTCTGCACATAACCTGAACAGCGCCTGGTCGAAGGTCTGCATGCCGTGCTGTTCACTGTCGGCCATGGCTTCCTTCAGACCGGTGATCTCGCCCTTGGCAATCAGGTCGGCAACGAAGGGGGTGTGCAGCAGCAACTCGACGGCGGGCACCCGCTTGCCGTCGACGCCAGGAATGAGCCGCTGCCCGATGATCGCCTGCAGGTAAAGCGACAGGTCGACAAACAGCTGTCGGTGGGCGGTGTCGGGAAAGAAATTGATGATCCGATCCAGCGCCTGGTTGGCGTTGTTGGCGTGCAGGGTCGACAGGCACAGGTGCCCGGTTTCGGAGTAGGCAATGGCCTGCTGCATGGTGTCACGATCGCGAATCTCACCGATCAGGATGACATCGGGCGCTTCGCGCATGGCATTCTTCAGCGCACGGGCATAACTATGGGTATCGAGCCCGACTTCGCGCTGGTCCACGATCGATTTCTTGTGCTCGTGAAGGAACTCGATCGGCTCTTCGATGGTGAGTATGTGGCCGGTTTCCCGGCTGTTTCGATGGTCGATCATCGAGGCCAGCGTGGTCGACTTGCCCGAGCCGGTTGCACCCACCACCAGGATCAGGCCGCGCGGACGCGTCACCAGGTTCTCGAGTATGGGCGGCAGGTTCAGGTCCCTGATCGATGGAATGTCTTCCTTGATATGCCGTACGACCATGGCCACGGTGCCCCGTTGCCAGAACAGGTTGAGGCGGAATCGACCGATCTCGTCGGCAACCAGGGCACTGTTGTGCTCCAGTTCCCGCTCGAACTCCGCGCGCTGCTCGTCGCCAAGTGTCGAGTAGGCCAGCTTCCGGACTTCCTCGGCAGGAAGCTTTCGCTCATCGATGTAACGAGTACGGCCCTCGATCTTGATGCCCACCGGCGCGCCAGCACTGAAATACAGGTCCGAAGCCTGGTGCTTGACCATGAGCTGAAGGTATTTCTCGAGCATCACGTCCCTCCTTGCCACTGCGCTCTACCAACGCCCGCAGTCTATCACCAGTCAATCAAGGCAACCAGGCATGGCCGAGATTGTTCATCTGCCCGATGATCCAGCGCTGTCGTTCCAGCAGGTACGGACCGGGATTGGATGCATCGAACTGCTTTGGTGCCGGCAACACTGCTGCCAGCAGGGCGGCCTCCGCGCGCGTCAGGCTACTGGCCGGCTTGCCGAAATGATGCTGCGCGGCCGCCTCGGCGCCAAAAATACCGGGTCCGAACTCGGCAATGTTGAGATAGATCTCGAGCATGCGCGGCTTGGACAGGAACAGCTCCAGCGGCACGGTGAACCAGAACTCCAGCCCCTTGCGCACCCAGCTTCGATGCGGCCAGAGGTAGAGGTTGCGCGCCAGTTGCTGGCTGATGGTGCTGGCCCCACGCAGGCGCCCGCCCCGCCGGTGCGTCTCGACCGCGGCGCGAATCTCGCGCAGATCGAAGCCATGATGGTGCGGGAAATTCTGGTCTTCGGCCGCGATCACCGCCAGCGCCAGCTCGGGAGAAATGTTCTCCATCGATATCCAATCGTGATGAATTGCATATCCGCTCTTGACGCGATCGAGCAGCATGAATGCCGAGCCCGGGGGATCGATCCAGCGCAAGGGCAAGGTCAGCACCACGGTCAGCGCGACCAGCAGCAGGAAGGAGCGGAGCAGCCATCGGCGCAACCAGCGCAGCAGGCGTTTCATGTCGGGCTGCCTTCGCGCAGCAGCACCGAGAGGCGACGAAATGCCTCGTCACCGAGCTGGGCGCGGAACAGGCCTGCCGAAAGGTACTTGCCGCTGTCGGCACATCGACAACGGAAACCCGCAAACACGGGACTGACGAATGAGTGCTCGTCAGGCAGGATGCTGCAGGCCCTGCCCCGCCGATCAACCAGAACGGCACCCTCGCTGTCGGTTCGCAGGCGTTTCCAGCATGGGCTGAGGAGTCGATGAACATGCCAGCCGGCGTAGGTGCAGAACACAAGTGATAGCACGATGAACCAGGCTGGCGAGAGGCCGGAAACGGCCAACCCGGTAACGCCGGCAATGGCCAGTAGGGCAACGAGCGTGGCCGGAAAGGTTGCAGGCCGCACCGGCCAGTCAGTTCGCGCGGTCACCAAACCCGAGTTCACGGATTTCCTCGACGATCTGGGCCAGTACCGCATCGGGTTCTGCACGCCCCATCAGCCAGTCCCAGATGACGTCGTCCTCGCATTCGAGCAAGGCCTCAAAGGCCTGGCGCAGATCGGACCCGGAGCGAGCCCAGCACGATTCCAGCCAACGCCCCAGCAGGATATCGAGTTCCTGCATGCCGCGCCGGCAGCGCCAGCGCAAACGCGAAGGAACGGCCGCGTCGCTCATCTACCGAGAGTCCTCACGCCGGAAATGGCCTGTGCGCGGGTCTCAGAGCCCGCGACGCGCGAGCATCATCTTCTTGATCTCGGCAATCGCCTTGGCCGGATTCAGACCCTTGGGACAGGTGCGCGTGCAGTTCATGATGGTGTGGCAGCGATACAGGCGGAACGGGTCCTCGAGGTCGTCGAGTCGTTCGCCTGTGGCTTCATCGCGCGAGTCGACCAGCCAGCGGTAGGCCTGCAGCAGGATGGCCGGACCCAGGTAGCGCTCGCCGTTCCACCAGTAGCTGGGACAGGCCGTCGAGCAGCAGGCACACAGAATGCATTCGTAGAGCCCGTCGATATGCTTGCGGTCTTCCGGCGACTGCAGGCGTTCCTTGTCCGGCGGTGCCGGGCTCTGGGTTCGCAGCCACGGGCGGATCGAGGCGTACTGGGCATAGAAGTGCGTCAGGTCGGGCACCAGGTCCTTGACCACCGGCATGTGCGGCAGCGGGTAGATGCGGACCTCGCCCTTGATCTCGTCTATGCCCTTGGTGCAGGCCAGCGTGTTGGTGCCGTCGATGTTGAACGCGCACGAACCACAGATGCCTTCACGGCAGGAGCGCCGAAAGGTCAGCGTCGGGTCGATATCGTTCTTGATCTTGATGACCGCATCGAGCACCATCGGCCCGCAGTCGTCGAGATCGATATCGTAGGTATCCATCCGTGGGTTCTCGCCGCTTTCGGGTTCATAGCGGTAGATGCGGAATGTCTTGACGTTCTTCGCCCCTTCCGGTGCTGGAAAGTGCTTGCCCTTGGTGATGCGGGAATTCTTTGGAAGTCTGAATTGAGCCATGGTCCAGTTAGCCTACATGGGAATCGATTCACCACAGAGACACGGAGAAAACATTTCGAAGAATGATCGATTGACTCCGCCAGTTCATCATCAATGAATTTCTCTGTGGACTCTGTGTCTCCGTGGTGAATGTCTTGTCAGTACGTTCTTGCTTTCGGCGGAATTACGTCCACTTCGTCGGTGAGCGTGTGCATGTGTACCGGGCGGTAGTCGATGTTCGTCGCGCCAGCCTCGTCCATCCAGATCAGGGTGTGCTTCATCCAGTTGTCGTCGTCGCGCTCGGAGAAGTCTTCGCGCGCGTGCGCGCCGCGGCTTTCCGTACGGTTCTCGGCCGCGATCATGGTGGTCACGGCATTGCCGAGCAGGTTGCGCAGTTCCAGGGTTTCGACCAGGTCGGAATTCCAGACCATGGAGCGGTCGCTGACCTTGATATCGGCAAAGCCCTGGCTGACCTCGGCAATCTTCTCCTTGCCTTCGGCGAGCGTCTCGCCGGTGCGGAAAACGGCCGCGTTGTTCTGCATGACCTGCTGCATGGCGTCGCGGATCTCGGCGGTCGGTGTCGAGCCGTCGGCATGACGCAGGCGGTCGAATTCGTCGACGATCGCGTCGACCCGACCTTCGGGTAGCGGCTTGTGCGACTGGCCCGGCTCGATGGTCTCGCCACAGCGAAGCGCCACGGCGCGGCCGAAAACGATCAGGTCGAGCAGCGAGTTGGAACCCAGCCGGTTGGCGCCGTGCACCGATACGCAGGCCGCCTCGCCGATGGCGAACAGCCCCGGAACGACCGCGTCGGGATCGCCATCCTTCAGGGTGACCACTTCGCCGTGGTAGTTGGTCGGAATGCCGCCCATGTTGTAGTGGACGGTGGGAATGACCGGAATCGGTTCCCTGGTCACATCGACGCCGGCGAAGATACGCGCCGACTCGGCGATACCCGGCAAGCGTTCGTTGATCACCTCGGCACCGAGATGCTGCAGGTTGAGGTGGATGTGATCCTTGTTGTCGCCCACGCCCCGGCCCTCGCGAATCTCGATGGTCATGGAGCGCGACACGACATCGCGCGAGGCCAGGTCCTTGGCGTTGGGCGCGTAGCGTTCCATGAAACGCTCGCCCTCGGAGTTGGTCAGGTAACCGCCCTCGCCTCGCACGCCTTCGGTGATCAGGCAGCCGGCGCCGTAGATGCCGGTGGGATGGAACTGCACGAACTCCATGTCCTGCAGCGGCAGTCCGGCCCGGAGCACCATGCCGTTGCCGTCACCGGTGCAGGTGTGGGCCGAGGTGCAGGAGAAATAAGAGCGGCCGTATCCACCCGTTGCCAGGATCACGGCGTGCGCACGAAACTCGTGCAGCGTACCGGTGGAAAGATCCCAGGCGATCACGCCGCGGCAGGCACCATCGTCATCCATGAGCAGATCGATGGCGAAATACTCGATGAAGAACTGCGCGTCGTGCTTGAGCGACTGCTGGTAGAGCGTATGCAGAATGGCGTGACCGGTGCGGTCGGCGGCGGCACAGGTTCGCTGGGCCGTGCCCTCGCCGTAATGCGTGGTCATGCCGCCAAAGGGTCGCTGGTAGATCTTGCCGGCTTCGGTACGCGAGAACGGCACGCCGAAGTGTTCCAGCTCGATCACCGCGGGAATGGCGTTCTTGCACATGTACTCGATGGCGTCCTGGTCACCGAGCCAGTCCGATCCCTTGATCGTGTCGTACATGTGCCAGCGCCAGTCGTCCTCGCCCATGTTGCCGAGTGCGGCGCTCATGCCGCCCTGCGCGGCGACAGTATGCGAACGGGTCGGAAAGACCTTGGTGATGCAGGCGGTGTTCAGCCCGGTCGCGGCCAGCCCCATGGTGGCGCGCAGGCCGGCGCCGCCCGCGCCGATGACCAGCACGTCGTACTCGTGCCGGGTGATGTCGTATGCCTTGCTCACTTCAGACTCCCAGAGCCAGTTTGAGGATTGCGATCACGGCCAGCAGGCCGCCGAAAATGGAAACGAGGCGCACGGCGATGAGTGCCATGTTCTCGACCAGGTGACTGTCGAAATAATCTTCGATGACGACCTGCAGGCCGAGCTGACCGTGGTAGATGCCGGCGACCACGAACAGAATGGCCATGGCGGCATGGAAGGGATGAGCCAGCAAGGCGGCGGCCTCGGCGTGTGATGCACCGACCAGCGAACCCAGGGCCCAGAGCAGCCAGACGGTCAGCAGCACCAGGGCGATGGCGCTGAAGCGTTGCGCCCACCAGTGAGACAGCCCATGACCGGCCGAGCCGTGATTGTGCGCGTTGGCAAGCGGATTTCTCAGTCTCACAGCAGACCTCCCCAGACCACGGCGGTCATGACCACGCTGGCGACCAGCACGATCCAGCCCGACGCGTAGGCGCCACGCAGGTCGAGCAGCCAGCCGGCATCCCAGAGCAGATGACGGATGCCATTGAGCAGGTGGTAGAAGAGTGAAAAAGTCCATACCAGCATCGCGATCAGACCGATGGGCGTGGCCAGCACGGTATTGATGCGCTCGAAGGCCTCCGGGCCGGAAGCCAGCGCCAGCAGCCACAGCACCACGACAACCATGCCCAGGCTGAGCAGAATGCCGCTGATACGATGGGAGATCGACATCACCGAGGTCAACTGCGGGCGATACACCTGCAGGTGTGGGGATAGCGGTCGGTTATCCGTCACCATGATCCAGTACTCTTGTTGTCAGCGAGATATTTCAGAAATCGATGCAGCGACCGTCCTTTTCCCAGTCGCCATAACGAGTCGGCTCGAGTCCCTTGCGTCGGCCGCCGATCTCCACGGGACGACGTTCGGATTGATCCGGACGGCTCGCATTCTTCTTGGAGTTGGCGGGAATGTCCCGCCGGGTTTCGTTTTCATGAGACATCATAGAATTGTACCCTGTTTCGAGACGATATTGATGCCAGCTTTACATGTCTGACTGTTACCAACTTGAACATCTTGCTGCCCTGATCCTGTCCGGCCCGGATGCCGTTGCCTTTGCCCAGGCTCAGTTCACCAACGACATCACGACGATGGAACCGGATCGCTGGCATCCTGCCGCCTGGTGCGATCCCAAGGGAAAAGTCATAAGCGTGATGCTGGCAGGTCGGCGTGAAGAACGTGTCGAACTGATCGTCCCGGCCTGGCAGATCGAAGCGCTGTCGAAACGCCTGCGAATGTTCGCCATCGGCAGGGATGTGACCATCTCGAGCAGCACGGCCGTTTGCGGCTGTCGCAACGGCAGCGCACGAGCGGCAGGGCTGAGTCACGACCCGGCCCGCTCGCTGTGCATCGATCACGATGACTGCCGGCACGATGAGCAGGAACAGGCGCGCTGGGAACATGACGATCTCGAGGCACGTTTCCCCTGGTTGTCGCCCGACAGCGCCGGACGCCACCTGCCCCAGTCGCTGGGACTTGAGGCACTGGGTGGCCTGAGCTACGCCAAGGGCTGCTTCCCCGGCCAGGAAGTGATCGCAAGAGTGCACTATCGCGGCAAGGTGGGCTATCGCGTGGCCCGGGTCGCATTCGATTCCGGCTCGCCGCCGGCCGGGACCGTTCTCCGTGCCGAAGACGGCCGACGCGTTGGCGAAATGTTGTGGAGCCTTTCTGCAGCGAAAGACTCGAGGGGGCTGGCAGTGGTATCGATCGAGCTGGAAGATGGGGCACGGATTTTCGCCGAATGCGGCAACGACAGGCTCTGCGGCCGAGTGTCGCTTTGAAACGGCCTGTGCTAATATCGAGTCACCAGATAACGAAACAATCCAAATCATGGACTTAGAGGGGTCATCTCAATGAAAGCTTCAAACCGTGCTCTGCTTTGCATCTTCCTTTTCCTCTTTTGCCTGGCGCCAGTCATGGCAGGGTCACAGGACGAAGGGAACGGCCAGGACGCAGTCGAAGACACGGTTGAAGTTGACCAGGACGCCGCCGATGACGAGTCGGGCGAGGTGGACGATGCAGTTGAAACGGCAGAGGCAATCGAAGGGGAGGAAGCGCCGATTGAGCCAATGGTCGAAGAGATCCTCGATGTGTCCGCGGAGGATATCGAAGTCGCCGCGCCGGAAACGGGCGATGAAGCGATTGCCGAAGGCGGGGGGGACGCCGGCCTGGAGACCGATACCGATACCGAAGCCGGCGATGCGACAGCACCGGCTGCGCCCGAATCGTTCATCCTGCAGGGGCACCCGATTTTTACCCCGGATCAGGCGGAGCTGGTCTATCGCCCCCTGGTCAATTACCTCAATGAAGCCACTCCCTATCGCTTCGATCTGCAGATCTCGCGGGATTTCCACCGTTACTGGCTCGATGTACGGCGCGGCGAGACGCCCGACCTGGTGCTCGAGGAAGCGCACCTGACGGCCTTCCGGATGCAACGCGACGGCTATACCCCGCTGGTCAAGGCCGTCGAACCGATGACCTATTCGCTGATGGCCTCACCGACCCACGTTGACGGCAGCCTGCGCGACTTTGTCGGCCAGCCGGTTTCCTCCATGCCCTCCCCCAGCCTGGGTTACCTGGTTCTGTCGCGCTGGTACGAGAACCCGATGCAGCAACCGATCATCCAGTCCAATGCCAGTTCCTGGCTCGACGCGATCGAGATCGTGTTCTCGATGGAAGCCGAGGCGGCGATCGCGCCACGCAACCTGGCAGATCGCTACGTCAATCTGGAAATGATCGAGACTTCGCAGGAATTCCCCGGCCTGACGCTCTCGGCCAGCCCGGCGGTTCCCGAAGAGATTCAGCGCGAGATTCTCGCAGCACTGCTGGTGCTGCATGAGGACGACCAGCACTACGCGGCCGTGCACGAACTCGATATCGAGCAGTTCGTCGAGGCCGATCCGGCCGAATACGAAGGCCTGGAAGAGTGGTTGCGGGAAGTGACGGGCTCTTTCTGAGCCCGCCTGCCGTTCAAGCAACGGCTCGCGGCTACTTGCGCGCCACCAGGTAACAGATCCAGCCGGCATCGGCATCGCCGGTTTCGGCCGGCTCGTAGATGCCGTCGCCCTCGCCCGTCTCCTCGTCGGTGCCTTCCCAGTAGACCGTGACCTCGGAATAGCCAGCCTCGACGAGCAACTCCCGAATTTCCGGCAGGGTCCACAGACGCCAGTAGTATTCGAATGCCCGCCTCATCTCCGAGCCATCGGGAAACTCGAAATGGATCAGGCAGGTCATGTGGTGGTGGATGGGGTCGAAGCTGGCCTGGTCCCAGACATAGGTAAAGTCGTCGTACTCGGTGCGCTCTTCCAGTTCCCGGTGCGCGTCGTACCCGCCGAATGCGTCAAGAAACAGGATACCGTCATCGACCAGCCCCTCGCGAACCCGCTCGAAATAGCTTCGCAGCAATTCACGGGTGGTGAACAGGTAATAGCTGAAATTCATGGCCAGGACTGCGTCGACCGGCTCGGTGGCCACGGTCATGACATTGTCCTGCATCAGGCGAATGCGCTCGGCCTGGCCGGCATCGAGCGACGCCAGGTGATGGCTGCGCCCCCACTCCAGCACGTCGCCGTCGAGGTCGACGCCAATGGCGCTACGGTCCGGCCCCGAACGGACCCAGTGGCAGGCCGTATTGGCCGTACCGCAGAAATCCTCGCGAATCGAACGCAACGGCCGGCCGGTCAGCGACTCGAAGGTCTCGCCGACGAACTCGAGTTCGGTTTCGGGGTCCTGGACGCTGGCCTCGTACAGCTCGTGACGGTCGGCCTGGTCGGCCATGGCGACCCGATTGCTCTGGTTTCGAGACATGGAAACTCCTGATTGCCGGTTGAACCCGGTCTATTCCGACTGGTTGCGGATGGCCGGCCAGGCCGCGCGCAGGTAGGCCAGCATGGAGAGGATGGTCAGCACGGCCGCCCCAACCAGCAGCCAGCGACCGATTTCGAGCACCGGCAAGGGCCCCAGCGGTTCCCCGTAGAGCAGAAAGCCGATGGCGACCATCTGCAGGATGGTCTTGAGCTTACCGGTCCAGGCGACCTTGACGCGCGCCGCCTCCCCCAGGGCGGCCATCCATTCCCGCAAGGCCGAGATCGTGATCTCGCGCCCGAGAATGACCGCAGCCGAAAGCGCCATCACCACTTCCGGATGACGTTGCACGATCAGGATCAGGGCCACGGCGACCATCAGTTTGTCGGCGACCGGATCGAGAAAGGCGCCGAAGCTGCTGGTCATCCCGAAGCGGCGGGCGACCCAGCCGTCCAGTCCATCGGTGATGGCGGCAAGCACGAAGATCGTCACGGTCAGCACGTTGGCCCACTCCACCGGCAGGTAGAACGCCACCACCAGCACCGGGATGAGGGCGATGCGCAGCAGCGTCAGCAGTGTCGGGATGGTCAGGTGCAAGGACGTTTCTCCGGCAGAAAGCGCGCCTATTATCCCGCAGTCGGGTGCTGGTTTGTTCGTTGTTTCGTTGATTCGTTACTTGGTTGGTTCTGTGGTTCGTTGAAGATGGCTGCTCAAGGCTTCTCGGGAGACTCCTGGAGGTGGCTGGCGATTTTTTCGGCGAGCTTGCGGGATATGCCGGGGACGCGTTCGATCTCGTCGACGCCCGCGCCGGCCAGCCCCTGCAAGCCACCGAAGTGCTTGAGAAGCTGCGCTCGGCGCCTGGGACCGATGCCCGGCACCTGCTCCAGGGGTGAGGCCTGGGCACGCTTCTGACGTCGCTTGCGATGGCCGGTGATGGCAAAGCGATGAGCCTCGTCGCGAATCTGCTGAATCAGGTGCGATACCGGGTCGTGCGGACCGGGCACGGCTTCACGGTCCCCGTAGATCAGGGTTTCATACCCGGCCTTGCGTGCCGGCCCCTTGGCCACCCCGAGCAGCGGGACCGCATCCAGCTCCAGCGCTTCCATTTCCTGGCGCGCACGACCCAACTGGCCCTTGCCGCCGTCAACGATCACCAGGTCGGGCAAGGTGTCCGCTTCCTCCAGGGCCCGGCCGTAGCGCCGCTTGAGCACCTGGCCCATGGCCGCGTAGTCGTCGCCGGGGGTGATGTCGCGGATGTTGTAGCGCCGGTAGGCCTTCTTTTCAGGGCCGGCCGGACCGAACACCACACAGGAACCGACCGTCTCGGTCCCGGAAATATGGGAAATATCGAAACACTCGATCCGTTCCGGCGGCGTCGGCAGTTCCAGCAGGTCAGCCAGGGCCGCCAGGGCCGAGCCGATCTGGTCGCGTTCGGCCAGCCGCCGGCGCAGCGCATCGTCGGCATTGGCCACGGCCAGACGCACCCACTCGGCCCGCTCGCCACGCAGGTGCCAGCGCAGTTTGACTGCGGCCTCGCGCCGGCTTCCCAGAGCCTCTTCCCACAAACGCGGCTCACCCGGAGATTGCGACAGCAGGATTTCCGGCGGCGGACGACGCTCGGCATAGTATTGCCCCAGAAAACCGGACATGATCTCGGCCTCGTCGAGCTCCTCGTGCAGGTTGCCGGGGAAATAGGTCCGGCCACCGACGTTGCGCCCATGACGGAATTCCACCACGTGCAGCGCGGCCCGCCCCGGCAGGTGGCTCATGCCGATGACGTCCAGATCGCCGGTGCCGCCGGTCACGTACTGACTGGCACGAACCTGCTGCATACTGCGGATGCGATCGCGAAACTGTGCGGCGCGTTCGAATTCGAGCCGATTGCTGGCCTCTTCCATGCGTTCGACCAGGTACTCGATGACTTCGTCGCTTCGACCCTGCAAAAAGCCGACCGCTGCCTGAACGTCTCGCTGGTAGGCGTCCTTTTCGATATAGCCCACGCACGGCGCACTGCAACGATTGATCTGGTATTGCAGGCACGGACGCGTGCGGTTGGCAAACACCGTGTCGCGGCACTGGCGCAAGCCGAACAGCCGGTAGATCTGGTTGAGCGCCTCGCGCACCGAACCAGCGCTGGAATAGGGACCGAAATAACGATGCGGTGGTTTGCGCGACCCCCGGTAGAAACCGATGCGCGGGTAGTCGTGCCCGCTCTCCAGGCGGATCCAGGGATAGCTTTTGTCGTCACGCAGGCTGACATTGAAACGCGGCCGGTGGGCCTTGATCCATTCGTTTTCCAGCAGCAGGGCCTCGGCCTCGGTACGCGTCAGGCTGACCTCCATGGAGGCGACCTTGCGCAGCATCAGCTCGATGCGCGCACTGCGCTGCTGGCGAGTGAAGTAGCTGGCCACGCGGCGCTTGAGATTGCGCGCCTTGCCGACATAAAGCACCTTGCCCCCGGCATCGCGCATCAGGTAGACGCCGGGACCGCTCGACAGGCTCCGGGCAAAGGCACGGCCGTCGAAACGACTCATGACCGGGTGCTTGCCCGAAGCTCCTCGATCAGGCGGTCGGCAGCCGTTTCCAGCATGTCGAGCACGCGGCGGAAACCCTCGTCGCCGCCATAGTAGGGGTCGGGCACCTCGTCGATACCGTAGTCCGGTGCCAGTTTCATGAGCAGTTCGACGCGCGCGCCGGCCCCGGCCGGCATCCGGTCGTGCAGATCGGCCAGGTTGGAGCGGTCCATGGCATAGATGCGCTCGAACCGGGTGAAGTCCTCGACGGTCACGATCCGGGCGCGCTCGCCGCTGATATCCACGCCCCATTCACTCGCGGCTCGAATCGCCCGGGGATCCGGCGGGTTGCCCTGGTGATACCCTGTCGTGCCGGCCGAATCCGTTAACGGGGACAGGCCGGCCTGCTGCAGCTTGTAATCGAAAACGGCCTTGGCCGTCGGGCTGCGACAAATGTTCCCAAGACAGACAAAAAGTATGCTTTCCATAGGTTTACAAGACGAACGCAAGTCTCTTGTTTAAATGTGTGCGCTGTCTTAGTCTAGCGCAGGACCGCGCTCACGGTGAGCCCGTTCCCTCGAGGTAGCGACGCACATCGGCCGGCGTGTCGATCCCCGGCGGCACGTCAGTCGCAGCCTGCTGGCAGACAATGCGCCAGCCCGCCTCCAGCGCGCGCAATTGTTCCAGCGACTCGGCAGTCTCGAGCGCGCTGGCCGGCAACCCGGGCCAGGCCGACAGGGCATCGGCCCGGTAGGCATACAGGCCGATGTGGCGACGCGCATGATCTTCCGGCCAGCCGCCGCTGCGCCGGTGGGGAATCGGTGCACGCGAAAAGTACAACGCGTTGCCGCTGGCGTCGGCCACCAGCTTGACCACATTGGGATCCTGCCAGACCGCTTCATCATCGATGGGCCACCACAGCGTGGACATGTTGGCGGTCGGATTGTCCTGCAGCAGTTGTGCTACCTGGCGCACGCAGACCGGCGGCATCTCGGGCTCGTCACCTTGCAGGTTGACCACGATGGCTTCATCGGCCAGGCCCAGCAGTTGCGCCGCCTCCGACAGGCGATCAGTACCGGAGCGATGTTCCCGGGCGGTGATCAGAACATCGCCGCCGGCCGCCTCCACTGCCGCGGCTATCTCCTCGTGGTCGGTGGCCACATGAACGCTCAGCGCCCCGCAGGCACGGGCCTGCTCGAGCACTCGGACCACCAGCGGCTGGCCGCCAAGATCGACCAGGGGCTTGCGCGCAAGCCGGGTCGAAGCCATGCGCGCCGGGATGATGACGTGAAATCGATTCATGAGCTTCTGAATTCTCGCACATGTGACCGGATCTGCCGCAGCACCTGCGCCGGCAGCCGGGCACGGATCGGTAGGACAACGGTTTCCGGCAATCCATCGAGCCGTTCAAGCTTGACCGCATCCTTTTCGGTGACGATCAATGGCCCGTCGAGACCGGCCAGGTCGGAGACGACAAAGCCGTGGTGGTCGGGGAAGGCATGGCGCCGAAAATCCAGGCCGAGCGACTCGAGGGTGGCGAAGAAGCTGTCGGGATTGGCGATGCCACAAACGGCGTCGAACGCCTCCACGCGCTCGAGATCAACCGGCTGGCGGTCGCCGAGTCGATAGGCACGACCCGGCTCGATACTGAATGCCTGGCCCGGCAGCCCCCCTTTCCCGGCTGCACCACCGATACGTTTGCGCAATACCAGATCGACCTGGTCGAGCCGCTCGAGCGGCTGGCGCAAGGGCCCGGCGGGCAATAGCCGGCCGTTGCCGAATCCGCGCGCCTCGTCGATGACACAGATCTCGAAACTCCTGGGTAGGGCGACATGCTGCAAGCCGTCGTCGGACAACACCACTTCGGCCCCGTCGTCAAAAGCCGCCTGCATGGCCAGCCGGCGCTGGCGACAGACCCAGACCGGGCAGCCGGTCGAGCGCGCCAGCAGCAGGGGCTCGTCGCCGCACAGGCGCGGATCGTCGCTGGCCTGTATGCGCAGGGGCCGGGACGGTGTTTGCCCGCCGTACCCGCGGCTGATGACGGCGACGCGCTTTCCAGACTCGACCAGGACCGTGGCCAGAGCAGCCACCACGGGCGTCTTGCCACCGCCTCCGACGGTGATGTTGCCCACCACGATCACCGGCCCCGGAAGTGGTTCCCCGGTATCGGCAAGGCGCTTGCGGGTAGCCAGGTCGTATACGCCGGACAAGGCGCGCCAGCCCAGGCCGGGCCTGGCATCTCCGTACCACAGCCGGTTGAAGTAGCCTTCGACGCGGTCGCGAAGTCGTCCCATCAGCCCGGGTGGGCACCGGCCAGCTGCAGGCGATGCAGGTAATGGTAGAGGCCGTCGTCGCGCTCGACCAGCTCCTCGTGGGTGCCCGATTCGACCACCCTGCCCTGATCCAGCACCACGACCCGATCAGCCTTCTGCACCGTGGCCAGGCGATGGGCGATGACCAGCGTGGTGCGATTGCGCATCAGGTTGTCGAGGGCCGCCTGCACGGTTTGCTCGGATTCGGCATCCAGCGCCGAAGTGGCCTCGTCCAGGATCAGGATGGGCGCATCCTTGAGCAGGGCACGGGCAATGGCAATGCGTTGACGCTGCCCACCCGAGAGCAGTCCGCCATCCTCGCCGATGGGCGTGTCCAGACCCTGGGGCAGGCGCTCGATGAACTCCATGGCATGGGCAGCCCTGGCGGCTCGTTCGATGGCCTCACGGGAAGCCTGTGCCGAAGCACCGTAGGCGATATTGCGGGCGACGCTATCGTTGAACAGCACGACATCCTGGCTGACCATGGCGATCTGGCGACGCAGGGCAGCCAGCCTGAAGTCGACGACATCGATGCCATCGACCAGGATCTGACCGCTGACTGGCAGGTAGAACCGAGGCAGCAGCTTGACCAGCGTGCTCTTGCCGGACCCGGATCGGCCGACCAGCGCGGTGACCTGACCGGCGGCAATGTCCAGATCGATCTCCTCGAGTGCGGGACGTTCACCCCCCGGATAGGTGAAGTTGACCGAGCGGAACTCGATCCGACCGCTGACGCGCTCGGGCTCGGCCGTGCCCTCGTCGGCCTCGGCCGGGGTATCGATGAGCCGGAAAATGCTGTCGGCGGCCGCCACGCCTTTTTCGATGACCACGTGCATCTTGGTCAGGCGCTTGAGCGGCGGGATGCAGGCCGCCATCGCCGCGAGCACCGACATGAAGATGCCGGCAGTGACCTCGGTTTCCATGAACTGGCTGGCGGCGATGATCAGCAGCAGGATGACCGCGAGTCCGGCAGCCAGCTGCACCAGCGAGGAAGAGACCAGCTGGGTGGCGACCAGACGCAGGTGCAATCGACGGTTATTTTCGTTGATGGCCTGAAAATTCTCGCGCTCCTGGGGCTGACCACCGAAGATCTTGATCACCTGATGACCATTGACCGCTTCCTCGGTGACATGGGTGACATCCCCCATGGAGTCCTGGATGCTGGTGGAAATGCGGCGGAAACGACGGCTGATCACGGTCACGATCAGGGCGATTACCGGCACCAGCAGCAGCATGGTCAGTGTCAGCCGCCAGGACTGGATCAGCATGACGCCGACCAGGGCGACGATGGTGAGTATGTCCCGGGCCACGCCAATCAGCGCCTTGGTAGCCGCTTCGGCCACCTGCTCGGTGTTGTAGGTCACCCGAGAGATCATCTGCCCGGAGGACTCGCGATCGAAGTACGCGGCCGGCAGTTCGAGGTAGCGATGGAACAACTCCCCGCGCAGGTCGGCGATCAGCCGCCGGCCAACCCACTGCATGCCGAATTCGCCGCCGAAATTACCGACGATGCGCAGGATCACGGCACCGAACACCAGCGCCGGCAGGGCAAAGTTGAAAGTCGGATCCGGGGCGGCAATGGTTTCATCGATCAGCGGCCGCAGCAGGTAGAAAAACAGCCCCTGCCCGGCTGCGTCCAGCGCTACGGCCAGCAACGCCAGCAGGAAAATGGCGCGCTGGCGCAGAACATGGGAAAGCAGCCGACCGTAGACCTGGCGGCCGGTCATGCGTTCACCCTGGTTCATGAGCCTTCGCCGCCTTCTTCAACGGTGGCGATACTGACGCGGCGAATCCCCTCGGCCGCCGCCGCATCCAGTGCGCGGACCACCAGTCGATGTGGCGCCTCGGCATCGGCCCGCACCACCAGCACGGCATCCGGCCGCTCCTCGAACTTGCCGGCAATCGCCGCCTGCATGGTGGCGCGACGATCGTCGACCAGTTGTTCATCGCCAATATAGACCTGGCCGTCGTCGGTGATGATCAGCTCGACCACCTCGGGTACCGTATCGCTCTCGGCGGTTGCCGCCTCCGGCAGGTCGAGTTGCAGCAAGGCGTGCTGCTCGAACGTGGTCGAGACCATGAAAAAGATCAGGAGCAGGAACACCACGTCGATCAACGAGGTGAGGTTGATTTCCGGCTCTTCGCGTTCTTCGTCCAGCAGTTTCATGTCATCCCGTGCCTGTGCTTACTGGCCGCGCGGGCGGTTGCGATGTTCGATGGCATGCAGCAGGTCGATGGCCTGCTGTTCCATCTGCACCACGTAGCTCCGGACCAGGCCACGGAAATAGCGGTAGAAGAAGAAGGTCGGAATCGCCACCGTCAACCCTGCCGCCGTCGTGATCAGGGCCTCGGAGATACCGCCCGCCAACTGAGTCGGGTCGCCGACGCCGTGCATCATGATGGCGCTGAACACCTTGATCATGCCGATGACCGTTCCGAGCAGCCCCAGCAGCGGCGTGATGCCGGCAATGGTACCCAGGGTATTGAGAAAGCGTTCCAGGTCATGAACCACGTGACGCCCGGTATCCTCGACCGCGTCCTTGATCACCTCGCGCCCGCGGTGACGATTGACCAGGGCCGCCGACAGCACCTGGCCGAGTGGAGAACTTCGCCGCAACTGCTCGATGTGCTGGCTGTCGAGTTCGCGCTGATTGGCCCAGTGGCGGACCTGGCCGAGCACGCCGGCCGGCAGCACCCGCTTGCCGCGCAGCGCGACGAAACGCTCGATGATGATGGCAACGGCGATGATCGAACACAGCAGGATGGGCACCATCAGCCATCCGCCAGCTACTACGATTTCAAGCATGATCCGGGACTATTCCGTATCGAGTTGGACTCCAGCGCGCATGATAACGGGTTTGACCGGCCCTCGCCTGTTCAACACTGCTTTCGATCAGACTCAAGGCACCTCAGGGACAGTCGGAACGCGCCTTCCAGAATCGGGGTTGCAGCGTGGCCATGGAACGGATCCGGGCTGGCTGTCCCGCGCGAAGCCGCACCCTGAGCGCACCGCATTGGCCGGTGCTTACCAGGCTTGCACCGGCCGCCTCGACGTTGGAAACCACCTCCGGGTGTGGCCGCTCGAAACGGTCATGCGCGCGAACCGATGCCAGCGCAAGCTGCGGTGAAACGGCCTCGAGAAAGTCCGCACTGGACGCTCGCCGGTGCCCGCCGGCAGACAGCACCAGCACGTCGGCCGGCGGTCCGTCGAATTGCTGCAGCAACCGTGCCTCGACACTGGCATCGATACCGCCGGTAAACAGCATGCCGCCACCCGGCCCCTGGACATGCAGCACGCAGGACGAATTGCCGCCAAGATCGGGAAGACCCGCACTGGGATGAAGCAGCCTGAACCGGTACCCTCCCGACTCCCAACTCTCACCAGCCGTACAGCGCCGGCCCACGCCCTCGATGCTGCTCAGGATTCGTTCCTCCGGCAGGCGCTGCCCGACCGAACCCAGGCCGCCGGCGTGAGCACGGTGAGCGTGAGAGATCACCAGGCGATCAATCGACAAGCCGCCCAGGCGTGCCAGCAAACCGTCGAGCTCCCGCCCGATCATGTCCCTGCCCTGCCCGTCCCCCGGGCCGGTATCGTAGAGCAGCACGTCGTCCCTGCTTCGTACAATCGCGGCCAGGCCATCTCCGGTATCGAGCAGCCACAGTTCCAGCTCGCCCTCCCCGAGCACATCGGGCCGGGTCACCAGCAACGGCAGCAGCAGGAGCAAGCCCAGCCAGCGCGCCGGCCAGCCCCGGGGTGCCAGCAGCCAGAGTGCTCCGGCCACCGCCGGAAGCATCAGTTGCCAGGAACTGCCGGCAACGCGCACATGCGAAAAACCGAACTCGTCGATCCACGTCAGCAGGCCGACCAGCCACACCAGGCCCTGCTCGGCGGCAGTGGACACCAGACTCGTCGACAGGCCCAGGGCGATGCCGGCCATCTCCAGCAGCAGGGCCGGCAGAATCCAGAGTCCGACCAGTGGAATGGCCACCAGGTTGGCGAAGAATGCCGCCGGCACGAGTTGCTGAAACACGCCGACGTTGAGCGGCAACAGCCCGACGGCAATGATGAGCTGGGCACGCAGCAGTCCGGTGAGCCATTGCCCGCGCGATTGAGCATCGGCGGGTCGCCAGGCAAACGCCCAGATCAGCACCGCCACGGCGGCAAACGAAAGCCAGAACCCGGTGGCCAGCGGTGCCAGCGGATCGAACAGCAGGACGGCCACCAGCGCCAGCAACAATGCATGTGCCGGCGCAATGGCCCGCCGGAGAAAAAATGCCAGCGCAACCACCGCCAGCATGATCAGGGCGCGCTGGGTTGGCAGAGTGAAACCGGCCAGCATGGCATAGGCGGTCGCCGCCGCCAGCCCGCCGGCCAGCGCCAGGCGACGTCGGTCAAACTGGCGTTGCACCAGCACCAGTGGCGCCAGCAGTCCCGTGCTGAGCAGCGCGCCAATCGCTGCGACCATCCCCACGTGCAGGCCGGATATGGCGAGCAGATGGGCGGTTCCGGTCTGCCTGAGCAGGTCGGAAAGCTCCGATGGCATGGCCGAGCGGTCAGCCAGCCCCAGAGCACGCTTGAGCGCGGCGGCATCCAGACGGGTGGTTTCGGCCTGCAGCACGGTTGCCAGGTACTGGCGCAACCGATTTACCTGGCCGCGTCTTTGCCCCTCCAGCGCCTCGATCTCGTCGCGCACCGTTGCCGTGGCCCCAATCCGGCGCGACAACAGGTAACGGTGGAAATCGAAACCGGCCGGATTGTCACGCCCATCGGCCGGATCCAGTTGCAGTTCAAGGTGCCAGCGCGACCCTGGCTCGACATGAACCGAGGGCCGGAACCAGTTGACCAGTACCCGGGAAGGTATATCGCCATCGGATCGGGCGCGATCGGGCCGGAACTCGAAACGGATGCCCTGTTCGCGCTGCTCGATCAGGCCGGCCACCGTTCCGCTGACCGGCACGGTTTCGCCGGCGCGCGCATCGGGCCATTGCTGGCCGAGCTGCCACTGGGCATGGGCCAGGAACCAGATCGCCCCGATCAGAAAAAAGGCCAGAGGACGCGTATGCCGCCAGACCATGGCAACCATGGCCATCGGGGCAAGCAGCGCGATGAACCACCACCCCGGCAGCAGCGGCACGGCGGCAGCCAGAATGCAGCCGGCGGCAAGCAGCAGAAAATAGCGCCAGCCCCCGTTCACTGCCCGCTAATCAATCGGTTGCAGCAGTCCCCCGGTCATTTCCAGGCGCCGGTCCATGCGACTGGCCAGCTGGGGGTCGTGGGTCACCAGCACTACGCTGGTACGAAATTCGCGGTTGAGCTCGAGCATCAGTTCGTAGATCTGCGCGGCATTGCGCTCGTCGAGGTTGCCAGTCGGCTCGTCGCCGAGGATGCAGGCCGGCCGATTGATCAGCGCCCGGGCCACGGCCGCACGCTGGCGCTCGCCGCCGGAAAGCTCGCCGGGCTTGTGATGCAGGCGCTCGGCCAGACCGACCCGCCCGAGCAGATCGCTGGCTTCCTCGGCCGCCTTCTTTGCCGGGGTGCCGCCGATCAGCAAGGGCATGGCTACATTCTCCAGCGCCGAGAACTCCGGCAGCAGGTGATGGAACTGGTAAACGAAACCCAGGTGCCGGTTGCGGATCCGCGCACGCGCCCTCTCGTCTCCCGCCGCCATGTCGGCTCCGGCCACCAACACCTTGCCGTCGGTGGGCTTGTCCAGCCCGCCAAGCAAATGCAGCAAGGTGCTCTTGCCCACGCCGGAGGCGCCGAGTATGGCAACACGCTCGCCCGGGGCGATGTCCAGGTCGATACCGCGCAGCACGCGCAATTCGGTGTCGCCCTGGCGGTAGGAACGGGTCAGCCCACGGGCCTGGATGACGGCATCATTCATGGCGCAGCGCCTCCACCGGCTCGGTGCGTGAAGCACGCCAGGCCGGGTAGATGGTGGACAGGAAAGACAGGACCAGCGCCAGCGCGCCGAAGCGGACCACGTCGCTCATGCGCAGCTCCGATGGCAGGTCGCTGATGTAGTAGATCTCGGCCGACAGGAATTCGACGCTGAACAGCGCCTCCAGCCCGGCGACGACCGACTCGACGTTGAGCGCCAGGATGATGCCGAGGATCACGCCGACCAGGGTGCCGATGACACCGATCAGCGAGCCCTGGACCATGAAGATGCCCATGATCCGTCGCGGCCCCATGCCCATGGTCTTGAGAATCGCGATATCGCCCTGCTTGTCGGTCACCACCATGACCAGCGTGGAAATGATATTGAAGGCCGCCACCGCGATGATCAGCGACAGGATGATGAACATCACCGTCTTCTCGGTCTGCACGGCACGGAAGAAGTTGGCGTGCTGTTGTGTCCAGTCGCGCACCTGGTAGATGCCCGGCAACTGATCGGACAACTCCAGCGCGACCCAGCGCGCGCGCATCATGTCGTCGAGCTTGAGGCGCACGCCGCCGATGTTTTCGCCGAGACGGAACAGGCGCTGCCCGTCCTGGTAGTGAATCACCGCCAGGGCCGTGTCGTATTCGTGCACACCGGCCTCGAAGATGCCGGTCACGGTGAATCGCCGGACCTGCGGCACGACCCCGGCCGGAGTGGCCCGGATTTCCGGCGCAAAGATGGTGACCGGATCGCCGGGCCCGACCCCGAGGCGACTGGCCAGACCCGACCCCAGCAGTACGCCCCACTGCCCGGGCTGCAGATCCTCGATATCGCCGATGCGCATCAACTCGTGCACTTCCGACACGCTCGGTTCGAGCGCCGGGTCGATGCCGCGCACCAGCGCGCCGGCCGTGCGACGACCGCGCAGCATGGTCTCCTGCTCCACGTAAGGGGCGGCACCCAGCACTTCCGGGTGTGCATTGGCCTTTTCCAGCACACCCTGCCAATCGCTGAACTCCCCGTCGTAGCCCTGAATGGTGGCGTGCGAGATCATTCCCAGGATGCGCTCGCGCAACTCGCGCTCGAAGCCGTTCATCACGCTCAATACCGTGATCAGCGTCATCACCCCAAGGGCAATGCCGGCCATGGAAATCAGCGAGATGAAGGAAATGAAGTGGTTGCGCCGCTTGGCTCGCAGGTAACGCAGACCAACGAAAACGGTCAGTGGCTGGTACATGGACGCTCTAGTTCTCCTGCCCGTGGCGCAAACGCTCGATGACGGTGCCGAGCTCGTCGGGCAGCGGGGCGTTGAACACCTGCTCGTCGGGCCACGGCAACTTGAGAAAGTGCGCATGCAGGAACAACCGCTTGAGGCCTGCCGGCACCGGACCGGGATTGTAACGGTCGTCGCCGGCCAGCGGATGTCCGATGTGCGCGGCATGGGCCCGAATCTGGTGCGTTCGGCCCGTTTCGATGCTGGCCTCGACGTAGCTGTAACCGCCGAGCCGCTCCAGACAGTGGAAGGTCGTGCGGGCCGGCTGGCCGTCCTCGGCAACAATCACGCGGTGCTGGCCGCTGCCATCACGGATCTTCTTCAAGGGTTGATCGATTCGCACTCGGTCCTCGGGCAGTTCCCCGGCCAGCAGCGCGAGGTAGCGTTTGTCGACATTCCGACCGGAAAAGGCCCTTTGCAGTTCCACCGAGGCCTGCCGGTGACAGGCGAAAACCACCAGGCCACTGGTCGGGCGATCGAGCCGATGAACCGGCTTGAGCCCTTCGTGCAGCTCGCCGAGCACGTCGACCAGGCCAAAACTCAAGCCGCTGCCGGCATGCAGAGCCAGGCCGGCCGGTTTGTCGACCACCAGGATATCGCCGTCGTGATGGATGATTCGCCCCCGAATCTCCTCGACCAGGTCGTCAGGCACCTGCGCCTTTCCGCGGGGACGCGTTCCCACCGGCGGTATGCGGACCTCATCGCCGGCCCTGAGTTTCTTCATCGGCTTGGCGCGGCCGCCGTTGACCCGGACCTGTCCGGTGCGCACCAGCCGGTAGACCAGGCTGCGCGGCACGCCGTCTAGCTGACCCATCAGGAAATTGTCCAGCCGCTGACCGGACTGATCGGCGCTGACGGTCACGTGGCGCACGGCCGAACGCTCGGGAGCTTCATTCATGGAATGCACGCGTGAAAATCGGATTGACTGCAGCCCGACCAAACGACCGGCCGGGTCAGTTCAGACTATCATCAAAACGTGGGCAATGATAAGATAATCAGGTTAAGTATGGGCGGGTCCGAGGCTTGCGCCCCCGTTGTCGACGACAACACGCGCCAACCGGACTCACCCGGCTCGACAACGACAAGGTACTTCCGGCCCGGTGGCGATTGGACACAATCCGCGCGCCGGGCGTCCGCCGAAGGCGGACAGAGCTTAACGCATGACCGACCTGCACCAGGCAGTCGGGTCATGAAATCAATCACGGGTCGGCCGGCAAGTGACTCGAAAGTTGCCAGGCCGCCCTTTGGAAATCATGCGCTTTTCGGACTGGCCGAGTGCAACTCGCCGCCGGGATCAGTGCCAGATATTGAAGGTCCGCGCCGTTGCGCGGACGCCAGTCGAATTGGCCTCGCGGAACCGATCGAACCGCGACGCAAGTTGGCAAGGCGGCAGCCTCATCGGCCGCTGCACACGCAGCCCTTTGGCTGTCGAAAGACTGGCTCTTGCTACCTCGTTCCCCGCGACCGGGGAATTGCAGCCAATGTCCGGTACCGACTTCCCTGGCGACCCTCGCCATCCGGGCGCCGGAGGAATTACAACCAATGAAACGCATGCTGATCAACGCAACTCAGCCAGAAGAGTTGCGCGTGGCCATTGCCGATGGCCAGACCCTGCTGGACCTGGACATCGAAGTCCCGGCCCAGGAACAAAAGAAAGCCAACATCTACAAGGGACGCATCACCCGCGTCGAACCCAGCCTGGATGCCTGCTTCGTGGAGTTCGGATCCGAACGCCACGGTTTCCTGTCGATGAAGGAAATCAGCCGCGAATACTTCAGCGAGAAGGCCATCAAGCAGCTCGAGGCCGGCGAGAAAGTCGAAATCAAGGATGCCGTTTCCGGCGGCCAGGAAATCATCGTCCAGGTCGAAAAGGAAGAGCGCGGCACCAAGGGCGCGGCGCTGACCACCTTCGTCAGCCTGGCCGGTCGCTACCTGGTACTGATGCCGAACAATCCGCGCGCCGGCGGCGTCTCGCGCCAGATCACGCGTGAAGAACGCAAGCAACTGCTCGACACCCTGAATGACATCCGGATTCCCGACGGCATGGGCGCAATCGTGCGCACGGCCGGTGTCGGTCGCGACAGCGAGGAGCTGCAGTGGGATCTCGACTACCTGCTGCAGTTGTGGAGCGCCATCCAGGAGGCGGCCAAGTCGCGTTCGGCCCCGTTCCTGATCTACCAGGAAAGCAACCTGATCATCCGTGCCCTGCGCGATTACCTGCGCGAGGAGATCGGCGAGATCCTGATCGACGACGACAAGGTCTTCGAAGACGCGCGCGAGTTCATGCAGCAGGTCATGCCGCACAACCTGCGCAAGCTCAAGGCCTATCGCGACCCGACCCCGCTGTTCTCGCGCTTCCAGATCGAAAGCCAGATCGAGTCGGCGTTCGCACGCGAAGTGCGCCTGCCTTCCGGCGGTGCGGTCGTCATCGACCACACCGAGGCCCTGCTGTCGATCGACATCAACTCCGCGCGCGCCACCAAGGGCGCGGATATCGAGGAAACCGCCCTGCACACCAACCTTGAGGCGGCCGACGAGATTGCCCGACAGCTGCGCATCCGCGACCTCGGCGGACTGATCGTGATCGATTTCATCGACATGATGAGCAAGGATGCCCAGCGCCAGGTCGAGAATCGCCTGCGCGAGGCCATGCGCATGGACAAGGCACGCGTGCAGATCGGTCGCATCTCCCGTTTCGGCCTGCTGGAAATGTCGCGTCAGCGTCTGCGCCCCTCCCTGGGCGAGTCCAGCTACATCACCTGCCCGCGCTGCGATGGCTATGGCGCCATTCGCTCGATCGAATCCCTGGCCCTGTCCATCCTGAGACTGGCCGAGGAAGAGTCGATGAAGGAACACACCTCGCGCGTCATCGTCCAGACGCCGATCGAGGTGGGCAACTTCCTGCTCAACGAAAAGCGCGACGCGATGGCCGAGCTCGAGCAGCGCAACAAGGTGCCGATCACCATCGTCGCCAACCGCTATATCGAGACACCGCGCTTCGAGATTCAGCGCCTGCGCGCCAGTGAATCGGTCGATGAGCCCAGCTACGCGCTGGCCAAGGGCGAAGAAGTGGAAGCGGTTTCCGGCGAAGTCCAGGGCCAGGCGGCTCCACCGCCGCCCCCGCCCCCGGCCGCAGTCAGCGGTGTTCGCCCCAGCTCGCCGGCCCCCAGCCGCGAACCCGAAGGCTTCATGGCGCGCTTGAAGACCGCCCTGCGCAAGCTGTTCGGCGGTTCGGAGGACTCCGACAGGAAGAAACCGCGAACCAAGGGCAAGAAGCACGAACGCAAGCGCTCCGGCAAGGCCGTGAGCGGCCAGCACCGTCGCCCACCCCACGGCAAACAGCAGGACAAGGACAAGTCCGGCGGAGACCGAAAGTCGTCGCAGCGCAAGAAGAAGGCCGGCAAGAAGAAAGCCGCCCAGTCCGCTGACGATCGCGGCGGCAAGCCGAATCAGCAGCAGGACAACGGCCAGCAGGACGCGCCGAAAAAGAAAAAGAAACGTCGGCGTCGCGGTGGCAAGAAGCGCCGCTCGCGCAGCGGTCGCCAGCAGGATAACCAGCAAAACGGTCAGCAGAACGGCCAGCAGAACCAGGACGGCGGCAAATCACAGCAGGACTCCGGCAAGCCGGCTGACTCGGGCGGCAAACAGTCCGGACCGGCCGCGAAGGGTCAGTCCGAGCACAAGTCGGAGCAACAGACCGGCCAAGCGTCCGACCGCAAACCGCAGCAGGACAAGCCGGCTGATAAACCTGGCCAGCAGGACAAGGCCGATGCCAGGCCGGAATCGAAGCCGGAACAGAAGTCCGAGCAGAAATCCGACCGGAAGCCGGAACAGAAGCCGGAACAGAAGTCTGGTGGTGGATCTGCACCTGCACAGGACAAGCAGAGCGAAAGCCGTTCGCCGGCGCGCTCACAGCCCGCTGCCACTGGAGAGAATCGAGGCAAGAGCGAGCAAAAGCCGGATCGACAAGAAGCCTCAAAGGAGTCACCAGGACACAACGCCGGACAGGACTCCAGGACAACGGAGAAACCCTCCGAGTCCACGGGCGGTACTGCCGAGCAGCCCAAACCGGAGAAGCAACCGAACCAGAAGCCGGAGAAGGCTTCGGAGCAGAAACCTGCTCAGAACAAAGCAAAATCTGAAGGCGGCAAGGAACGCAAGCCGGAGCAACCGGCAGCGGCCGGCGAAGGCAAGGAGAGCCAGAAGACTTCTCCGGATTCGGGCAGCAGCAAGCCGGCCGACAAGTCGTCCGGATCCGGCGACAACGACAAGGCAAAATCCGGCGGACAGGACAAGCCGAAATCCGAAGACAAGCCAAAGGACCGGCCCCAGGCCGTGCCCGAAGGCGGCGGCATCTACCGCCTCAACCAGGACGGCGAAAAGAAAGACTGACCCCGCCGCCCTGCCCCAAACTGAAAAGGCCCCGCGATGTCGGGGCCTTTTTAATGGTTCAAGGAATGCAGCCGGGCTTTCAATTGAACCCTCGAGAATCCGCCCCTTGGCACTCAATTCTTCCCTTGTAGCTCGGGGTTGCACCCCCGACGAACAATGCCGAAACCTTCTTCCCAAGAAAGCGATCAGGTAAAACCTTACCTGATTACTCATGTTTCTCAGCCATGATTCTGACTAGAATTATGAATCCGCAGATGAACGCCGATAAACGCAGATTGTTGATCGGACTTATGGGTCATCGATAGGCGCTGGGGTCAGCGATTCAAAGAACGGCCCAGGCTTTCATGCGTAGACGAACTGAAACTCATGAGTGCGAACATCTCGGGTTGTGGACGGTTACAGCTGTTATCCCTGCTGTAAGCCCTTGAATCTGCTTTAATCCACATTCATCTGCGGTTCGCAAAAATTCCGACCGAAATATGGCTGAATCATCTGAGTAATCAGTTAGTTCCAAATGCTAGGGGAAACTCATGGTCGTCCGTCGGGGACGTAGCCCCGACCTACAATCCACCTGTAATGCCGTAGGTCGGGGTTACACCCCCGACGGACAACGTTGAAGTATTCTGCTTCACCTGATCTGGCGCGACGATAGTCGCCCCATTTGCGAAAAAGCCCCGCACGCTGGCGGGGCTTTTTCATAACTGGCATGTGTTCATGCCTGGTGCCTATTACTCGATAACGATTTCGACCTGGTCG
>SLIA01000220.1 GCA_007135935.1 Wenzhouxiangella sp. | reverse complement strand
TAGGCGCCGAAGAAATGCTCGCGCACGTAGGCACCGTCGTTGGCCTTGTATTTCTGGTAGTCGCCATCCAGCGCTTCCTCCATGCGCTTGCGCAACAGACCCTTGTGGTCACGCGCCAGCAGCGGGTCCCAGTAGGACCCCCAGATCACCTTGACCACGTTCCAGCCCGCACCCCGGAACACGCCCTCGAGTTCCTGGATGATCTTGCCATTGCCCCGGACCGGCCCATCCAGGCGTTGCAGGTTGCAGTTGACCACCCAGACCAGGTTGTCGAGTTTTTCACGTCCGGCCAGCGAAATCGCGCCCAGCGATTCGGGTTCGTCCATCTCGCCATCGCCGAGGAAACTCCATACCTTGCGCTTGCTCGCATCGACAAGGCCGCGGTTGTGCATGTATTTGAGAAAACGCGCCTGGTAGATGGACATGATGGGGCCCAGGCCCATCGAGACGGTCGGGAACTGCCAGAACTCCGGCATCAGCCACGGATGCGGATAGGAGCTCAGCCCCTCGCCGTCGGCTTCCTGGCGGAAACCATCGAGCTGCTCTTCGGTCAGCCGGCCTTCAAGAAAAGCGCGTGCGTAAATCCCCGGCGAGGAATGCCCCTGGATGTAGACCAGGTCGGAACCGTCCTCGTGGTCCGGCCCCTTGAAGAAATGGTTGAAACCGACATCGTAGAGCGTGGCCGCCGAGGCAAAGCTGGCGATATGACCGCCCAGCTCGCCGCCGCGCCGCGCAGCGCGCACCACCATGGCCATGGCATTCCAGCGAATCATGTGCTTGATGCGCTTTTCCAGAGCGCGGTCGCCGGGCATGCTGGGCTGGCGATGCGGCGGAATGGTGTTGATGTAGGCAGTGGTCAGGTCAAACGGCAGGTGGGCGCCGCTGCGTCGGGCCAGCTCGACCAGGCGTTCGAGAATGAAATGCGCCCGCTCCGGGCCATCACGGTCGACCACGGCGGCCAGCGATTCCAGCCACTCCTGTGTCTCCTGCGGATCCAGATCATCCGGGTGCGGGTACTGTTTAACCATGCCTGTCCTCTTTGTGGCGCTTTTTCATTATCCAGGCCGGGTATTGTACCGGGTGGAGGCGGATGTGCAGACTTCGCTGGCAGGCCGAACACCGTACTTCGGCGTATGCAAACGACCGCCGATCGGGACAGGAACGGACGCCCGCCCCCTCCTGGCCAGCGCCGCTGGCTGCGCCTCAGAGGGCCGCTTGCAATAGCAGATGGATCAGGACCTTGCTGATGATCTCGGCTGCCACCAGTGCGCCGACAAAACTGAAGAATGCCCGCATGCCCCGCAGATTGGTCACCAGCGCATAACCATGAAACATCAGCCAGATCATCCACACGATCGCTGCCATCACCGGCAGGCTCATCAGCAACAGCCACATGGCGTCGAGCATGTATTCCATCGGTGCGATGACCTGCCCGGGCTGCTCGGGTATCTGTGCCATCAGCGAGGCCGTGCGCGATTCAATCGCCGCACCCACGCCGGGAATCGACAGCCAGACCACGCCGATGAGCAATGGCCAGCGGGCCATCGCCTGGGTGGCGAACAGATCGAGCAGGCGAAAGCGGCCATTGCTCAACCATTTGCCCACGCCAAGCAGAGCAGCGGACAGGAGCAGCCAGTTGATCAGCCCCTGCAGCACCAGCACCCACAATCCCACGCTCGGCCCGAAATGCAGGTCGATGACGCCGTCGGTATGCAACCCGGCCTGCCAGGCCAGCACGGCGGTCAGCATAAGCACGATCAAGCCCACGGCCAGGGCCCGGCCACCGGCTACGCGCTCGAAAGGCTTGAACAACCAGGTTTTCATGAACGGGTTCCCCTGTTCCTTGTCCAGTGTTTGATACTGTCGCCAGGCAACCGACAAAGCAAGGTCATCGGATAGCTGCCTTCATCCTTGAGCCAGCGGTCATGGTCGGGCTTTGACCGCCAGTCTCGGCCAGATCTCCAGCCAGCGCTTGCCGGCCACTCGTTGTTCGAATGCCTCGGGTTTGGGCCGCCGTGCATTCAGGGTGACGGTCAGTTCGAACAAGGCATCGAAGCCAAAGGGCGAGAACAGCACGATTCTTCCATCGTCGTCCAGGGCAGCGCCAACGGCCGTCTCGATCTCGACCCAGTAACTCATGGCATCGCGCGTCGAAGCGTAGGGTCCATCATGGTTTCGCTCGTGCATCCGCGCCTGATTTTTCACCGACCAGGGCAGCCCGGTTCGGCGGCCAAGATCCTGCTCGATGCGGCGATCGCGCGACTCGCTTGTGTGATTCCGGTCGAAATGAATCAGATCGATATCGTTCAGACCCGTTGCCACACGATAGCCATGCAAGCGGTCCCAGACCAGGTTGCGAACAAAACCGGCGGCAAGGCACCAGTCCGACAAGCCCTGGCGAGACGCCAACTCGAGCATCGCCATTCGCTCACGGTCCTCGGACAACCATTGCCTGATCTTCGTTTCAGCGCCCGTCGATTCCACGACAACCCTTTCAGTGGGGACGAGCAGCGAGGAAGTAGCGGCCGCGCTCGAAGCGATCGAAGAACTGGCCCAGTGCCGGATGGCTGATCTGGTGACCGGACGGATCGGCTTCCAGGTGCTGCTCGGCCACGTAGGTGGAGTGCTCGGCGCCGTCGACCAGTACGTGATACCAGGGCCTGTCCTTCGGTGGCAGACTGACCGCCATCTGCTCATACCACTCATCAGTGCCCTGGAATACCGGGTCGACATCGACGATGACACCACGGTAGTCATACTTGCGGTGATGGATGATCTGGCCGACGGTGAATTTCGGGTTTGAGTGCTGTTCAGTCATGCTCCTACCGTAGCGCAATTGCCGCCTGGTGACCCATACGGCCAATCAGGTAACGCGAATCGAAAATCCGGGGGGAGGTCATCCCTGGTGGGCCATGCGGATGCGCATGGCCCACCAGCCCCGACCAACTCACTCGAAGTCTTCGAACCGGACGTCGGAGGCCGGGCGCTCGGACTGCAGTCGCTCGGCAACGTCCTCGGCCTCGCGCATGACCCGGAGTGCATTGTTGCCGATGATACCGGCCAGTTCTTCGTCGCTGTAGCCGCGACCGACGAGTTCGGCGATCAGCGCCGGATAGGTGGAGACGTCCTCGAGACTGACCGGAAGGGTGGTAATGCCGTCATAGTCGCCACCGATGCCGACATACTCGCTGCCGATGCGATCGCGGATGTAGTCGATATGGTCGGCGACATCGGCCAGCTCGGCCCGCGGCTCGGGATTACTCTCCAGCCAGTCGTCCATGCCCGCCTCGACCGCGTCGGGGTCACCGGGGTGGAGACTCTCGAGCCGGGCGCGTTCGGCCGAACGGTTGGCGCCCCACTGGCGCAGCGCTTCGTTGACGAAGCTGGGTACGAAAGTGACCATCACCACGCCGCCGTTTTCCGGCAGGCGATCGAGCACGTCATCGGGCACGTTGCGCGCATGCGGTGTCACGCCCATGGCCGAGGAATGCGAGAAGATCACCGGGGCCTCGGAGACATCCAACGCATCGTGCATCGTCGCCGGGCTGACATGCGAGAGATCCACCAGCATGCCCAGGCGGTTCATTTCACGCACGACTTCCTTGCCGAACGCGTTGAGTCCGTCATGGCGCGGATCGTCGGTGGCGGCATCGGCCCAGTCGTGGCTCTGCCAATGGGTCAGCGTCAGGTAGATCGCACCGAGACGGTGAAACATGCGCAGGTTGGCCAGGGAATTGTTGAGCACATGGCCGCCTTCCATGCCCAGCATGGAGGGAATGCGTCCGGCGGCAAACGATCGTTCCAGCTCGTCGGCGGTGGTGACGAACTCCAGCTCGTCATGGCGCTCGATCAGGCGGTGGGCGATATCGATTTGCTCGAGCTGGATGCGCACCGCTTCGTCACCCTCGTAGGCCGGCGGCACATACACCGACCAGAACTGGCCACCCACACGCCCGGCCTCAAGGCGCGCGATATCGGTGTGCATGGGCGGATCGAGCTCGCTGGTGTCAGCGGCCAGGTCGATCTCGTCGATGCGATTGTCGACCCGTGCGCGGTACTGCCAGGGCACATCGTTGTGCCCGTCGATCAACGGCGCCTCGGCCAGCAATTCGAGCGCGCGCTGGTACTCGGGGGAGTGTTCGTCTGCCACCGCCGGTACGGCCAGCAGCAGGAAGATCGCGACGGGAATGGATTTCAGCATGTCTCTCGCTTTTTGGTTCGGATGACAGGAATGCGCAGATTAACGCAGATGAGCACGGGGTGGTGGGGGCAGGGTTGTGGGGCGGGGTGCTGAGCGGTCTTGCCCGTGGCCGGGTTCGAGGTGAATCGCCCAGATAGCACTTCGAGGGTGGTGGCGTTCTGCTGCCGGCGAATACCGCCGTGCCAGTGGATCGTTGTTAGTGCTGATAAAGCCGTTGGGCTCATTGAGTACGGGCAGTTCGTGCTCGCTTCCATCACCTCGAACCCGACCACGGGCAAGACCACTCACCACCTGACGTGTAGGAGTAGGTCGAAAACATGGCCAGGATCAAGGCACCGCCTGCCATTGAACTTTCTCCCACCTTTCATAGCGGGTGGTATTCGGTCGAGCACGGCCTGGGCGGGTGACGGAATTGGCACCATATTCATCCCGGTCCCTCCCGAGCACCACTTGCCTCGCCGAGGGCGATCAATCCATCAGGGGCAACACGCCAATCGTATCGACGCAAGGGCCACCAAGCCTAGCCGAGCGGAAAAAGCCGATCACCCGCCCAGGCCGTGCTCGACCGGATGCCGCCCGCTACCACCATCCCCTCCGGATGCCGCCCGCTACCCGCCACCATCACGGGATTGCTCCAGCAAACTCATGACTTTCTCGACCGGCAACGCCTCGATGGTCCGACCCTCGTGCCCGGTCATGGTCTCGGCGGCAAACAGGGAATTGAGGATGGCTTCCTCGGTGGCCTCGATGGCGGCCAGGAAAAGCGGGGTCATGGCGGCGTTGGACAGTTCGGCGAATGCGTGACGGTCGCGGCCATCGTGGTCGATGCGTACCTCCTCGGCGGTGGAAAAGGCGATCACGTAGTCGCCCGAGCCGTTGGACATGATGCCCCCGACCCGTCCCACGCCCAGCAGGGCTCTGCTGGCCAGACGCTCGAGATTGCGGGCGGTGACCGGTGCGTCGGTGGCAATGACGATCATGATCGAGCCGTCGACATCCTCGTCATATTCGGTGGGCGAACGGTCAGTGTTCTCGCCGGCGGGACGGTCGTAGGGCACCTTGTCGGCCAGGTAGTGATTGCCCAGCTGCTCGCCCACGCGCACGCCGTCGATGGACAGCACGCCACCGAAGTTCGACTGCACCAGCACGCCGACGGTGTAGCCGCCTTCCGATGCCGGCAGGATGCGGGAACTGGTCCCGATGCCGGCCTTGAAGCCCAGGGCGCGCGTGCCGGTGCCGGCACCGACATTGCCCTCGGCCACCGCCCCGCCTCGGGCCGATTCGATAGCTTCGTGAACATGTTCCGGGCGGATCACCCGAGCACGGATATCATTGAGATAACCATCATTGGTCTCGCCGACCACGGCGTTGACCGAACGCACCTCTTCGTTGCCGTCGAGACTAAGCACCCAGTCGGCCAGGCCGTGAGCGGCCTGGTAGACGCTCAGGGTGTTGGTCAGCACGATGGGCGTTTCCAGCTCGCCGAGCTCCTGCACCTGGGTAAATCCGACCGCCTTGCCGAAGCCGTTGCCGACATGAACGGCCGCCGGCACGCGCTCCATGAACGGGTTCGCGTCATGAGGCAGGATGGCCGTGACCCCGGTGCGAATATCGTCGCCCTCGATCATCGTGTAATGACCCACCTCGACCCCGGCCACATCGGTGATGGCGTTGTATTCACCCGGCGTGAGAATGCCGATCTCGATGCCGAGATCGCGGGCCCGATCGGTCTGCGCGACGGCGTTTGAGGGGATGCTGGTCATGGCAAGGAGGATGCTCGAAAGAAAGATCAGATTATTCATCGTTCGCTGTTGCTCGTGTGGTCAACCTCCGAGCAATGAGCCGCTCGGCAAGCACGGGCGTCATTATGCACGGCAACGGGTTCGAATTCAGGTTGCCAGGCCGGGCACGGCCTTGGCTAAGTAATCACACGCACTGCGCACCGCCGGCAGACCGGTGCGGTTGGGTTTGATCGGCGGCAGATGGACATCGGAATCGAGCAGGGCATGAATGCAGTGTTCCAGCGCCCGGCGCATGGGTTCGATGTGATAACCCCCTTCCAGCACCAGGGCGAGGCGTCCCTGGGCACAGGTTTCGGCCAGGGCCTGCAGGCGTCGGGTCAGGTGAGCGTAGACCGCCGGGCTGAAGCGGCAGGCCAGGTGTTCGCGGGTGCCGTCGAAACCGGCCGAAACAAGGATCAGCTCCGGGCAAAAGGACCGTGCGGCGGGCATGAGGATGTCGTCGAATGCCGCCAGCACGGCTTGGTCCCCGGCGCCGGCGGGCAATGGCACGTTCAGCGTGGTGCCCTTCCCGCGACCACGACCGGTGTATTCCATTGGGCCAGTGCCCGGGTAGAAGGGCGCGGATCGATGGATATCGAAAAACAGAACGTCCGGGTCGGCAGCGAAAATGGATTCCGTGCCATCACCGTGGTGGACATCCCAGTCGACGATCAACACACGATCGATGCCGTGCACCGCCCGGGCGTGGCGGGCGGCCACGGCCACGTTGTTGACCAGGCAGAAGCCGCGGTAATGGGCGGCGAAAGCGTGGTGACCGGGCGGGCGCACCAGTGCGAAGGCGGTCTCGACTCGCTTGTCACACACGGCATTGACCGCTTCGACCGCCGCCCCCGCAGCACGGGTTGCCGCATCCACGCTGCCGGGTGAAACGGCGGTGGAGTCGATCGACAGCATGCGACTGCGGCCTCTGAGCGCCTCCAGGCGCCTGAGGTGCGCCGGTGTGTGGGCGCGCAGCAGCGTATCGGCGTCGGCCCGCTCCGGCTCGATCCAGGCGATGCGTTCATCGTTCATGGCACGCAGGTGTTCGACCAACGCCGACAGGCGTTCCGGGCGCTCGGGATGCTTCCAGGGCGAGGTGGCCACCAGCGGGCCGAGCAGCAAGCGGAGCTTGCGCGCGTGGTAGTCGCGAATCTCCGGCTCCAGTCCCGGCGGCCGATGCGCCAGCATCTCGTCGTGGTAAACCAGGCCCAACCGGGTCATCAACTCAAGACCACCTCGTGCCAGGCCTTGTCCGCCGCCCAGCTTTCGCGCACCGAATCGGCGATGCTGCCGACGATGTCATCGGACACGGCCAGCGGATCGCCCAGGTCACGCTCGTTGTAGTGGAAGACATAGAGTCGGGCACAGAAATGCTCGAATGGCAGGGACGACTCGCCGGGAATTTCGCCCTTCCCCCTGGTGGAAGTGACAATGCCATGGCCCCAATCCTGCCGTCCCTCGTTGTTGGGGTTGTAGAAGTACACCCGCATTACGCCCTCGGGATCGAGGGCGACGCGCTGTATGGCGATGGCGTGCCAGCCGACGAACTGGCCGAAGGGATCGGTCGCCACGATGCCGGCCGGCTGCGGGTAGATCAATTCGGCACCGTCGTTGTAATAGGGATGATAGGCGGCATGGAAGCGCCGGATGAAGCCGGCGAAGTCGATCACCGCCCCGGTCGCGTAGTCGATCGTGGTGGCAAAACCGCGGTGGACCCACCAGCCGTGGAACTCGGGGTTGATCCAGCGGTGTCCGTCCTCGCCGCGCCCGGCGATACGTCGTCCCATCTCCCAGTAAATCTTGTCGAGGTGCGGCACCAGCAGCAGCGACACGGTATCAAGCTCGGTGTGAAAATCCTCGATCAGGCCCTCGGTCAGTTCGCTGGAGCGAATCAGGTCGCCCTCGAAATGCAGGTCGATCTCGCCGTCGCGCGCCGCCCAGGTCACCATCTCGAGCAGGAAGCCGGGGTCGCACTGCGCCCACAGGCTGATGGCTCGGGCCGACTGGCAGGTGGGATTGTTGCCCTGGCTCACCCCCAGCGGCAAACCCAGCACGCTGATCACGCCGGCCAGCAGCAGGCTGCGCCCGGACGGCGGATTGTCATGACCGAATTCTTCGCGCAGATGCTCGCTGACCTCGGGCAAGGGATCGAGCCGAGTCAATCGCCACAGGGCATGCGGCACCGGCGGAAAAAACAGCATCCCGCGATCGAGCAGGTTGCTCAAGCCCTCGATGCACTGGGCGGTCTCGGGCCAGACGGCCTCGAACACCAGGGCGCGGGACAGGTCTTCGAAAGCATCCAGGCTGTCGGTGCCGACATTGTCCAGCCCCATCGCCAGGGCCAGATCCCGCTCGCTTCCGCTCTCGGCCAGGTGACGCAACACGGCGCCGTGTGCCGGGCAGACCAGGCCGGTCGCATTCATGGTCTGTCCAAGCGTGACCAGCTCGGCCTCGCGACCCTCCGGCGAAAGCGCCTGAAAGGCGGCAACGTACTCGTCGATCTTTCCGGCACTCAGTTCAGTGGGCCCGCGACAGGCCGACACGAGATAACGGGCGCGCTCGACAGCGTCACATTCTGCCAGGTCGTCGCGGGCCAGCAGACGTTCGACCTGAATCAGCAGATGGCGAACCGGCGCGATGTCGATCGGCCGTTGTTCGAGAATGCGATCGGCCTCGCCGACCAGGGCCTGGATCACGCGGCTGCCGCCGAGCCGGTCGAGCTCGAAAGCGAGCAACTTGCGCACCGCCTCACGCTGAGAGCCTGCGGCGCGGGCCGCCTCGGAGTGGTCGGCCAGCATCAGATCAAGGTTGTGTACCAGGCTGCGCTCGAGAAAAGCGCGCGCGGCGGCGGCATCCATCTCTGGGTGTTCGTGCGCACCCTCGGCAATCGCCAGCAATCGCAGACGACTGAGCGACTCGACGGCGATGGCTTCCGGTGTGCCGGTCAACGAACCGCGTGACAGCTCCGGCTGCAGCCGCGCCGGATGATCCCAGTCACTGCCGGCAAACACGCCGGCAGAATCGAATCGCGCGGCATGACCATGCACCCGCTCGACGCCACCAGGCAATTTGAGCAGGCGCATCGTGGCATTGAACAACCGGGGGAGGTGGCCGGCACGGGCAAAACCCGAGACGGTCGCCAGCGTATCGAGCGCATGCTCGAACTGCTCGACTGCGGCGGCGAGCACCGGGTCATCAATTGCGCCCTGCCCCTGGAAGCGCTGGTGCATCATGCTGTTTTTCCATCCTTCACGTCAGCCGCGACCGGCAATTCGCTCATTATGCCCCGGACTGAACCGGGGCGACGGAAACGAGCGCGACAGTCGGGGCAAGCCACCTAAACGTAAAAGTCCAGGTCTTCCTGGTGCCTGAGCAGATCGCGCATGGTGTGGGCATCGTCGCCGAAGAAATACACCAGCCCCCAGTGCGTCCCGTAGGCTTCACGCTCGGCCACGACTTCCTTTTCAAGCGGATAGAGCTCATGGCTTTCGAAGTAAGGGTGATTGGCTGTTTCTTCCGGAAAGGCCAGCTCGCTGACCACACGCCGGCGCGGGAAGACGCCGAAGCAGCCGGCATGACCCTTCGCGTCCTTGACCGGTTCGGGGAAGAAAGCGTCGACTTCTTCCTTCGTCGACTTTGGATCGAACACCAGGGCCGTGGCCTGGTAGGCATTGAAACCATAGGCGCGTTCGAGCAGTTCAAACACCTTGAAGCCCGGCGGCCGGTAGGCCACTTCACCAAAATACATGGTGCCGTCGGAGGTGACAAAGTATTCCGGGTGAATCAGGCCGAACTTGATGTCGAAGGCCTTGATCAGCTTTTCCACCTCTCGAGTGATGGCCTCGCGCCAGCTTTCCAGCTCCGGCGTGGCCGGCACGAACACCGAGTAACCCAGGGTGACATATTCGGAGATATTGAGAAACTTGATCTCGCCATCGTGCACCCAGGCTTCCACGGCAAACTCCCAGCCATCGAGATGGCTTTCCATCAGCAACGGAAAGTCGGTCTCGGGAATGGAATCGATTTCCTCGGGTGAGCGAATCACTCGGTGCCCGAGACAGCCGGCCTTGTCGAAGGCCTTCAGGTGAATGGGATCGTTGGGATCGCCGTCGAGCTTGAGCAGGGTCTGGTTGACGCGCCTGAGAAAGCGCAAGACGTCGTCCTTGTCGTGGGCCTCCTCGAACACGCCGACCCGGATGCCGCCCAGATGCGCCCGGCGTTTCATCAGCGCCTTGTCGCGGAACAGGATGGACTGCCCGTGCAGACGCGGATTGCCCATCAGCACCGAGTTGATGGCGCCGGCCCACTCAACGGTCTCCTCGAACAAGGGGATGGAAACGTTCACTCCTTCGTTCTTGAGGGTTTCAGCGATTTCCAGCGAGCGCTCGTTGAAGCGCTCGAAATCCCACTCGAGAAAGGGAATGTCGTTGTCACGCGCATATTCCGCCGCCCAGGACGGGGCCACCACCACGTAACGCCGATCAAAACGCTCCATGGCATCGATGGCATTCAGGCTCCAGCCCAGCAGTGCGATATAGCCTTTTTCGGGATCCTTTTCCACGCCTTTCGAACGAATGGGGCGCTGCACCGCGCCAAGCTGATTCTGCTGAATCATTCTCTGACCTCCGTTTCTGAACGACTGGATGGACTCTCACGCTATCACAGGCGATGTCAATTTTCCGAAAATAGGGGTTATTTACCGACAAATACCAGCACAAACCCGCAGTTCCTGGCAGGTCGAAATTCAGGCCGGTCTGGTCGCGACCCAACGGGCACGCCCCGGCAGCCTCGGTGCCCAATGCTGCAGATTGCACTTGCCTACTGGCCGAAGGGGCCACAATGAGTGACGGGATACTCTAGGATCAGGACCTGACTTTTCCATGGATGGCAGATGAGCGAGGATCGCGGGCTCTGGACCGGATTGCAGCAGCGATTGCACCGGGCCCTGAGCCAGCCACAAGTCGATGACAGGGAGCTCGCGCGGGCACTGAACAAGGCAGCGGCGCGTGAGCCGTCACCGGTGATCTGGCTGCTGGGCCTGGCGCAGTCCGGCAAGACCTCGATCGTCCGCGCCCTGACTGGCAGCTCGCGAGCGCGCATCGGCGACGGCTTTCGGCCCTGTACCGCCACGGCCAGCATCTACGACTTTCCACCCGAAGTACCGGTGGTGCGTTTTCTCGACACCCGCGGCCTGGGGGAAGTGGGCTATGATCCGGCCGAGGACATCGCCCTGTGCGAGCAGCAGTCCCACCTGCTGATCGTCGTGGTTCGGGCGGCCGAAACCCGGCCGAAGCAGGTTCGGGAGGTGTTGCGAAAGGTTCGCAAGCGTCACCCGGACTGGCCGGTGATCATTGCCCAGACCTGTCTGCATCACGGCTATGACGACGAGCCATCCGGCCATGTCCTGCCCTACCCCTTCGCCGACCCCGATTGGCAGGAGAGCGTACCGGAAGGGTTGGCCCGCCTGCTGCTCGCCCAGCGCGAATACTTCGCCGACCTGCCCGGCAAAGGGGCATTGCTGTGGGTGCCGATCGACTTCACGCTGCCCGAAGACGGTTTCGAGCCAATCGAGTACGGGATCGATGCGTTGTGGGAAGCCATCGAGGAAGCGGCATCGCTGGGCCTGGAAGCGCGCCTGCGGGTCGACTCCGGCATCAGCGACATTTACAGTCGCGCGGCCCATCCCCACATTGTCGGGTTCAGCCTGGCCGCGGGCACGGTCGGCGCGCTGCCGGTGGTCGACCTGGCGCTGGTGCCGGCGATTCAGGCCGGCATGCTGCACCGCCTGGCCGGCCTTTATCGGCAACGATGGACGGCTCGCAGCAGCGCCGAGTTTCTGGGCCTGCTGGGGTCGGGATTTGCCGCCGCCTACGGTGCACGCATGGCCGGGCGCAGCCTGGTCAAGCTGATCCCGGTCTGGGGCCAGACCGCCGGCGCGGTGCTTGGCGCCAGTGCCAGCGGGGCGATCACCTTCGCCCTGGGCAAGGCAGCCTGTGCCTACCTTGGCCGAAGGCGAGAGGGCCGCGAGGTCGATGCGGCGGCCCTGCGAGAAGCCTATCGCGACGGCCTGGAGAAGGGCCGGCAATTGCTCAGGCAGCGACAGGACCGGAAGGAGGAGCCGTGAAAGACCTGGTCAAGGAATTCGGCTGGCTGCGCGTGATTGCCGTTGGCATCACGATATTGCCGCTGATCGCGTTGCCGATTTTCGGCACCGTGTGGATGTGGCAGTCCGGCCTGTTGCTCTGGTGGCTTTTGGCGGTCGCGCTGGCTTCGGGGCTGGGCCTGGCCATCAACCGGATTGCGGTTGTGCGCGAGCAACGCGCGCTGCCGCGATCGACCACCCGGGCCGGAGCGCACTGGACCGCTGAAGCCGATGAATGCTGGGAGCATATCGAGCAGATGGCCGACGACGCGACTGTGTCGGAATGGCCCCTCAACGACGGTGCCAGCCTGCTGCGCCTGGCTCGTCATGTCCTGCTGACCGTTGCCACGCACTTCCATCCCGGCCGGTCGCAGCCGCTGCTGGAAATGACCGTGCCGCACACCCTGACCATCATCGAGCGCGCCGCCCGCGAATTGCGCGACGAGGTGGTCACCAATATCCCCTTCAGTCATCGCCTGACCCTGGGCTCCATGGCGCGGGCCAGGAACCTGCGCAAGCTGATCAAGCGCCATGAAGGCTGGTTCCGGGCCGCGCGTGCGATCTTCGCCCCGCAATCGGCCGCGGTGGCGGAGTTGCGCCGCGCGGTCGGCAGCCAGGTCCTCGACCACGGCTCCGAACGTGTCCAGACCTGGCTGCTGCGCGAATACATCCGCAAGCTCGGTTACCACGCCATCGATCTCTACGGCGGCCTGGCGCGACTGGAAGAGGAGGAGCCGCTGGATGCGCCGGACCGGCGTCTGGCCACCCCCGAGGCGAGCGAAGCCGACGAGCATGAGCCCTTGCGCGTGCTCCTGCTAGGCCGCGCCAATGCCGGCAAGTCCAGCCTGATCAATGCCCTGTTCGGCGAAGTGACCGCGGCGGTCGATCTGTTGCCCGACACCACCAGCGAGATCGTCGGCTACCGACTCGAACGCGACGACCAGGTCCAGGGGCTTATCTTCGACACACCGGGATTTGACGGCGACTTGTTCGGCAGCCGGGTGCTGGAGCGTACCGCCGGCGACGCCGACCTGATTCTCTGGGTCACTGCCGCCCACCGGCCGGATCGTGCCGAGGAACGACAGCGCCTCGATCAGTTGCGCGCCATGCTGGCCGATCCGAAACGCCAGCCGCCGCCCTTGCTGGTGGTGATGACGCATATCGACCGGCTGCGGCCCGCGCGGGAATGGAAACCGCCCTATACGCTCGAGCCGCCCGAGGGCACCAAGGCCGGCCAGATCGTCGCCGCACTCGAGGCGGTGGCCGAATCGCTCGATGTGGATATTGGCAGCGTGATTCCGGTTTGCCTGGCCGATGACAGGATCTACAACGTCGATGACGCGCTCAATGCCGCCATGCTCGTGCGGCAGGATGCCGCCAACCGGGTGCGGCTGTTGCGCTGCCTGCGCGCGCGCAAGCGCGAGGAAAACTGGGATCTGCTGTGGCGCCAGCTCGGCAACGCCGGGCGGATTCTGCTCAGCCTGCCGGCCGGATCGTCTTCCGCGTCACGCCCGGAGCCCTGAGCCGCCAAACGGCCGGCACGCTCAGTCGAACAACTCCCCGGTCTCCTGCCGGCGCCGTTCGTACTGCTGCGCTTCGACCACGGCAATGGCGGTCATGTTGACCACACGACGCACGGTGGCCGAGGGCGTCAGCACATGAGCCGGGCGCCCGATACCCATCAGGATCGGGCCGATGGTCACGCCGCCGCCGATCACGCGCGCCATGGAGAACGCGATATGGGCCGCGTCCTGGTCGGGCATGACCAGCAGATTGGCCGAACCCTTCAGACGCGAGTTGGGAAAGATGCGTTCGCGAATCTCGGGAACCAGCGCAGCGTCGGCACGCATCTCGCCCTCGACCTCCAGCTCCGGATCGAGTTCGCGAACCTTCAGCAGTACCTGGCGCATCTTCGAGGCCGACGGATTGACGTGACTGCCGAAGTTGGAGTGCGAGCACAGCGCCACCTTGGGCGTGATGCCGAACATGCGCACCTTCTTTGCCGCCCTGACGGTCAATTCGGCAAGCTGATCAACCGACGGGTCGGCATTGACATGGGTATCGAGCACGAACCAGGCGCCGTCATCGTTGGTCATGGCCGACAGAGCGCCCAGGGTATTGCTGTTCTCGCCCAGCCCGAGCACCTCGTGAATGTACTGCAGCTTCTTCTGGTAACGACCGACCACGCCGCAGATCAGCGCGTCGGCCTCGTTGCGGTGCACCATGATCGCGGCAATCACCGCGGTGCGGGTGCGCACGATGGCCTTGGCCGAATCCGGGGTCACGCCCCGCCGTTCGGTGATCTGGTGAAAGGTCTGCCAGTATTCCTTGAAGCGCGGATCATCGTCCGGATTGACCAGTTCGAAATGCTCTCCCGGGCGAATGCGCAGGCCAGCCCGCTCGATACGCATGTCGACCACCTTGGGGCGACCGATGAGAACGGGGCGGGCCAGACCGTCATCGACGACCGTCTGTACCGCACGCAGCACGGTTTCCTCTTCGCCCTCGGCAAATACCACGCGCCTGGGATTCTTGCGTGCGGCATCGAACACCGGCTTCATCAGCAGGCCGGTGCGGAACACGTACTGGTTGAGCCGCTCGCGGTAGGCATCCAGATCGTCGATTGGCCGCTGGGCCACGCCCGAATCCATGGCCGCCTTGGCCACCGCCGGCGCAAGATGGACCAGCAGGCGCGGATCGAAGGGCTGGGGAATCAGGTAATCCGGGCCGAACTTCGGCGCCTGGCCACCATAAGCCTGGGCGGCCACATCGGAGGCTTCCATGCGCGCCAGCTCGGCAATGGCATGCACGCAGGCCATCTTCATCTCGTCATTGATGGCCGTTGCACCCACGTCCAGCGCACCCCGGAAGATGTAGGGGAAGCACAGGACGTTGTTGACCTGGTTGGGGAAGTCCGAGCGACCCGTGGCAATCAGGGCATCGGGTCGCACTTCGCGTGCCTCGTCGGGCATGATCTCGGGCACCGGGTTGGCGAGCGCCAGGATGATGGGCTTGTCGGCCATGGCCTTGACCATCTCCGGCTTGAGCACACCGGGACCGGACACCCCGAGAAACACATCGGCATCGGTAATGACCTCGCCGAGCGTGCGCGCGTCGGTGTCGGCCGCGTAGGCTGCCTTGCGCTCGTCCATGTAGGTGTCGCGCCCGGAGTATATGACGCCCTCGCGGTCGCACACGACGATGTTCTCGCGCTTGAGCCCCATGGTCACCAGCAAATCCAGGCAGGCCATGCCGGCCGCTCCGGCACCGGAAGCCACCAGACGAACGTCCTGCATCTGCTTGCCGACCAACTCCAGGCCGTTGACCAGGGCAGCGGCGGCAATGATCGCCGTGCCGTGCTGGTCGTCGTGGAAGACCGGGATATTCATGCGCTCCTTGAGCGCTTCCTCGACCTTGAAGCACTCGGGCGCCTTGATGTCCTCGAGGTTGATGCCGCCGAAGGTGGGCTCCAGGCTGGCAATGATATCGATGAGCTTGTCGGGATCCTTCTCGTCGATCTCGACATCGAACACGTCGATGTCGGCAAACTTCTTGAACAGCACCCCCTTGCCTTCCATGACCGGCTTGGAGGCCAGCGGACCGATATCCCCCAGCCCGAGTACGGCCGTACCGTTGGAGACGACCGCCACCAGGTTGCCGCGGGCGGTGTAGTCGCGCGCCTTGTCGGGCGTTGCCGCAATCTCCTCGCTGGCCGCGGCCACGCCGGGCGAATAGGCCAGCGCCAGATCCTTGGCGGTGGTCAGCGCCTTGGTCGGCGTGATCCGAATCTTGCCCGGCACCGGGTTACGGTGATAGTCGAGCGCCTGTTCGCGGAATTTGTCTTTGTCAGTCATGGTCGAGGCGTGGGCATTGAAAGATTGAACACGAAGGACACGAAGAATGGCACGAAGAACACAAAGCTGAACACAACTTTTCCTTGCTTCGTGTCCTTCGTGTACTCCTTCGTGAACTTCGTGTTACTGCTCTTTTTCAGGACGACGGGACACCACGTGACCCGGCCGGTGGATCAGGCGTTTTCCTCGTCTTCGCTCCACTCGCCCAGCGCGGCCAGGCCGTTCATGCGGGCGCGGTGGGCCAGTATCTGCTGGGCCTTTTCACGGTTGCCCTTCGGGTCGGCCGCCCAGGTCTTGAGACATTCGGCCTGCAGCGCTCGGCCATAGGAGAACGACAGCGGCCAGGGCAGATCGCCCATCTTGTTCATGGCGTCGAGATGCGCCGTGGCTTCCACATCGCCCTGCCCGCCGGACAGGAAAACGATGCCGGCAGTGGCGGCGGGCACGGCGTTGAGCAGACAGTCCAGCGTGGCTTCGGCCACTTCGTCGGGGCCGGCGCGATTCGAAGCCTCGGAGCCGGAAATGACCATGGAGGCCTTCAGCACCGTCCCCTCGAGCAGCACATTCTGCTCGTAGAGTTCGTGGAACAGGGTCTTGAGCGTGGCCTCGGTGACATCGTAGGAGGTATCGAGATCATGGTCGCCATCCATCAGCACTTCGGGCTCGACGATGGGCACGATGCCGGCTTCCTGACACAGCGCCGCATAACGCGCCAGGGCGTGGGCATTGGCCTCCAGGCAGGCACGCGTCGGGATGTCGTCGGCAATGGTGATCACGGCGCGCCACTTGGCGAACTTCGCGCCCAGCTCGGTGTACTCGGCCAGGCGCTCGCGCAGGCCGTCGAGGCCCTCGGTGACCTTCTCGCCTTCGAACCCGGCCAGCGCCTTGGCGCCCTTGTCGACCTTGATGCCCGGCAGGATGCCCTGCGACTCCATCAGCTTGACCAGCGGCGTGCCGTCGGCAGTCTTCTGGCGAATCGTCTCGTCGAACAGGATGGCGCCGGAGATATGCTCACCCAACCCGGGCGTGGACAGCATCATCGAGCGGTAGTCGAGGCGGTTTTCCTCGGTGGACTCGACACCGACGCCGTCGAAGCGCTTCTTGATGGTGCCGGTGGATTCGTCGATGGCGAGAATGCCCTTGCCGGGCGCCACCATCTGGCGTGCGATTTCAACGAGTTGTTCAAGCTTGTCGATCATGACGATCCCCTGATGCGGAGGTGGTTTGGAGTTGGACGTAATCAGCCCGGTATTGTAGCCCGCCGGGGCGGCGAGTTCATCTGTTCGAGCGGTTGGAGGGGGAGAGGGGGAGAGGGAAAAAAGGAGATGAAGTTTGGCACACGCCTACCCTCTCCCGTCTATTCCTCTATCCGTCTACCCCGCATCCCCAGCCAGCGTCAGAATCTTCATCGTGTTGGTGCCGCCGAGCACGCCCATCTCGTCGCCCAGGGTCAGCAGAACGCGGGCGCCGGGCTGGATCAGTCCGGCATCACGCACCCGCTCCAGCGCAAGTTGCTGGATTTTCTCGACGGCGGCATCGCCGGGTGCGAAAAACAGCGGCTGAACATGCTGGAACAGGCGCATGCGCCGGAGGCTGAAGCGGTTGGGCGACAGTGCGATGATCGGCACCGGGGAGCGTACCCGGCTGAGCCACTGCGCGGTCGAACCGGATTCGGTCAGCGCAATGATGGCCTTGACCGGCAAGGAGTGCACCGTGACCATGGTGGCCATGGCGATGGCCTGATCGATGCGCTCGGCGCGCACGTTGAGTCGGCGGATAGGCACGTGGGTCTCGACATGGCGCTCGGCACCCAGACAGATGCGGCTCATAGCCTCGATCACCCGGACCGGGTGACGGCCCACCGCGGTCTCGGCCGACAGCATTACCGCATCCGTGCCGTCGATCACCGCGTTGGCCACATCCAGCACTTCCGCGCGCGTGGGAATGGGCGATTCGACCATGGACTGCATCATCTGGGTGGCCGTGATCACCGCACGGTTCTGCTCCAGCGCCGCGGCGATGATGCGCTTTTGCAACCCCGGCAGCTCGGCATCACCGATCTCCACACCCAGGTCACCGCGCGCAACCAGCACGGCATCGGAGGCATCGATGATCGACTCGAGGTTCTCGATGGCCTCGGCGCGCTCGATCTTGGACACCAGCGCGGCCTGACCGCCGGCCTGCTTCATCAGCTCCCGTGCCTGTTCGATATCCTCGGCGCTGCGCGGGAAAGACACGGCCAGGTAATCGACCTGCCACTCCGCCGCCCGCTCGATATCGCGCGTATCGGCCCTGGACAGACCCGGCACGGAAAGCCCGCCGCCGCGCAGGTTCAGCCCCTTGCGATCCGACAGCTTGCCGGCGGTCATCACGGTGCAGCGGATTTCGTCGCCGGCGACCTCTTCCACGCGCATGGCCATCAGGCCATCGTCGAGCAGCAGCTCGCTGCCCGGCCTGACATCGTCGACCAGGCCCAGGTAGGCCACGCCGACACCGTGCTCGTCACCGGCCGGCGGATTCTCGCGCGCATACAGCGTGAAGGGCTGGCCCGTTTCCAGCATGACCGAACCCTCGCGGAAACGGTCGATGCGAATCTTCGGGCCCGACAGATCGGCCAGCACCGCGATATCGGTGTCAAGCTCGCGCGCCGCGGCCCGCACCATGCGGATGCGCCGGGCGTGGGTCTCGGCATCGCCATGCGAGAAATTGATCCGGACCACGTCGCAACCGGCGGTGATCAGTCTTTCGAGCACCTCCGGTTCATCGGTGGCCGGTCCCAGCGTGGCAACGATTTTCGTACGGCGGTTCATGCCGGCCAGTTTACTCTGCCTGAGCCTGTGCAGCCGGATCGTGGCGCTCGAACCAGGCCAGGATGTTGTCGATCTTGGCGATATGGCGCGTCGGGCGACGATCGATGCCGTGGGCGGTGTCGGCCATGCGGATCATGACCGTCTCGACGCCGCGCAGCTGCAGAGCCTGGTAATACTGCTCGGTCTCGCCGATGGGTGTGCGGAAATCGTCCTCGCCGGTCATCAGCAGGGTCGGCGTGGTGACATTGCCGACCAGCGACAGCGGCGAGCGCTGCCAGTAATGCTCGAACTCTTCCCACGGCTTGCCCGGGAACTGGTGGGTGATCTGGTTGAGGTAGGTATCGCCGGTGAGCACTTTCGAGACCCAGTTGATGACCGGATTGACCGCGGCGGCGGCACGGAAGCGATCGGTCAGGCCGATGGCATAGGCCGTGGCGATGCCACCGGCCGAACCACCGGTGATGAACAGCCGCTCCTCGTCGATGAAACCCTTGTCGATCATGGCATCGACGCCCGAGATGTGATCGCCGAAGTCGTCTTCCGAGGAGTACTTGTATTCCAGCAGCATGCCGAACTCGCTGCCGTAGGATGCCGAGCCGCGGTAGTTGTTGTAGAACACCACGTAGCCCTCGGCCGCGTAACGCTGCAGTTCGGCGGAGAAATGCGGGCCGTAGGCCAGGTGCGGGCCGCCGTGAATCTCCAGGATCAGCGGATACTCTTTCTCGGGATCAAAACCCGGCGGGGTCAGGTACCAGCCCTGGATTTCAGTACCGTCGGTGGACGACTCGTAGACGATCTCGTGGACCTCGGCCATGTCGCGCTGATCGAACAGGTTGCGATTGAGATCGGTGAGCTGGCGGCTGCGTCCGCGACGGTCGAGCAGATGCACGTCGGCCGGCTGCTGTGCCGTTCCCCGGGTGTAGGCAATGGCGCCATTGTCGGCGACCGAAAAGCTGCCGCTCAAGTAAGGGCGACCCACGGCCACGCCACTGATTCGTTCGACCCGGGTGTTGATGCGATCGCGCAGGTCGACTCGCGCGACCTTGCGCTCGCCATGGTCGTCGTAGCGGAAGTAGATCGACGAGCTGTCGGAAGCCCAGACCGGGTCGCTCATGGAGCGGTCCAGCGACTCACCCAGCAGCACCAGATCATCGCCATCGGCATCGATCACGCCCAGCACCGACTCGGTGTACTGGCGGTTCTGATGATCGTCGTGCTCGAAGGCAATGCGACGGCCATCCGGTGACACCGCAGGCGAGCGGGCGATGCCGTCGAGCTCGGTGAGCTGCTCGATCTCGCCGTCGTCGAGGCTGACGCGGTAGAGATTGGACTGGTTGCGCTCGTACTGCCAGTTCTCGTCACGGTTGGCCGAGAAGACAATGGCATCGCCATCGGGCATCCAGGCCAGGCGGCCCTGATGGTCATAGTCGCCCGAGGTCAGCTGGCGAGCCGCGCCGCCGGTGGCCGAGACGACGAAGACATGCGAAAAGCCCGGCTCGAGATAGCCGCGCCCGTCCCAGCGATAAACCACCGAATCGATGACGGTGACGGGCTCGGCCCATTCCGCGCCTTCCGGCGCCGACGGCGGGCTGGCCAGCGCCGGCTTGTCGGCGGGAACGCGCATGGAAAAGGCAATCTGCTCGCCGTCGGGCGACCAGGCGATGGAAGAAGGCGATTCGGTCAGGCCGGTGATCATGGCCGTCTCGCCGCTGTCGAGCCAGCGCACGAACAGCTGCGCCTTGCCCTTGCCATCGTCGGCCACGTAGGCCAGGCGCCCGCCGCCGGGCGAGAAGCGCGGCGAGGAGTAACTGTCTCGCCCCGACAGCAGCGGGCGGTGATTGCCGCCGTCGGCATCGACTGTCCAGAGGTTGGTGCGGGTGCGGTCGGTCATGATGTCGTTGATCGAACGCACATAGACCACGCGGCTGCCATCGGGTGCAATCTGCACCTCGCTGGCGAATTGCAGGTCGAACAGGTCGGTGGAGACGAAACGGCCCTCGTCGGCCACCACCGCTGAAGCGACGAGTACAAGGGCGAGGAGCAAACCAGGCTGGAGAGGCAGGCGCATCGCGAAAACTCCGGTCGAGTGAGTGAAACTGTCGCAGTCTAACCCGACCGCATCGCGGCATTGACCCCGTGCCGGGGCTGAGCCCCTATACTTTGCCCCGCAACCCAAACGGACCCGGCAAGCAATGAGTGACGACAACAACGAATACCAGCCGCCGCGCGTGTGGCAATGGGAATCGGCAAGCGGCGGCAAATTCGCCAGCATCAACCGACCAGTCGCGGGCGCGACCCACGACAAGGAATTGCCGGTCGGCGAGCATCCGCACCAGCTCTACTCGCTGGCCACGCCCAACGGCCAGAAAGTCACCATCCTGTTCGAGGAATTGCTGGCGCGAGGAATCGACGAGGCCGAATACGACGCCTGGCTGATCGACATCAGCGAAGGCGAGCAGTTTTCCTCAGGCTTTGTTCAGATCAATCCCAATTCCAAGATTCCGGCACTGGTCGACCGGTCCGGCCCCGCACCGCTGCGGGTGTTCGAATCCGGCGCCATCCTGATGTACCTGGCCGAGAAGTTCGATGCCTTCTTGCCGAAGGCGCATGCCGAACGCACCGAGTGCCTCAACTGGCTGTTCTGGCAGATGGGCTCGGCCCCGTTTCTCGGCGGCGGTTTCGGCCACTTCTACGCCTATGCACCGGAAAAGATCAAGTACGCCGTCGACCGCTACGCCATGGAGGCCAAGCGTCAGCTTGACGTGCTCGACCGCGAACTGGCCGACAGGGAATTCATCGCCGGAAACGACTACAGCATCGCCGACATGGCCATCTGGCCCTGGTATGGCCAGATGGCGCTGGGACGACTTTACGAGGCCGGCGAGTTTTTGCAGGTGTCTTCCTACGAGCATCTGCTGCGCTGGGCGCATGCCATCGACGCGCGGCCGGCCGTCCAGCGCGGCCGCATCGTCAATCGCAGCCTCGGCAAACCTGAGCGACAACTCCGCGAGCGGCACGCACCTGAAGACATCGACTGCGTGCTCGGCGACGCCTGAGCGATTACCATGACCTGCCATCCAAACCGAAGACGCCATCATGTCTGCAAGCTATCGTTGGCCTGTCACCCTGGGCATTGCGGGACTGCTGTTCTTTCTTGCGGGAACCTGGACCTTCGTACAGGGCTTCGGCGGCTGGAACGCCGGTTTCCAGGGACCGGGGACGATTCACATCGAGATTCCCGCAGGTGGCGATTACCGTTTGTGGCACGAATCGGAAACCGTCATCGACGGGCACACACACCGCGTCGATGACGAAATGCCTTCGGGAGCAGGCATTGAATTCTTCGATGCGCAGGGCAATACCATCTCCATGGAGCCACAACGCGGCTCGATGAGTCAGGAAATCGGCAGCACGCGCAGGGTCGCACTGGGGCGTATCAATTTCCCGGATGCGGGCATCTACACGGCAAGCATCACGGGGTTCGAGACGGTACGCCGGTTCCGGCTGACCGAGATCCGCTTTCTCGAGCATTTTCTGCGTTCGCTGATGTTCCTGGTGCCCGGCGTGTTGCTGTTCATGACCGGTTTGATCTGGGGCATCGTCATTGCCGCGCGCGACCGCAAGCGCAGCGACTGATGGCCGGCTGGCAACCGGCGCGCATCAGGCCGCTCCGCGCTGTCTGCGCTGCCGGACCACCCGGTCATAGGCCATGCGAATCTCTCTGACTCGCTCCTCGGCCACCGGCCGCATGCTCTCGGGCAGGCCGCGGGCGGCGAGCTTGTCGGGATGGTGCCGACTCATCAGTCGGCGATAGGCTTTCTTGATCTCGGCATCGCTGGCCGACGGGGTCACGCCCAGCACGGCGTAGTCGTCCGGGACCTCCTGGGCCTCCGGTTCACTGACACCGGCTGCGCTGCGAAGCCCGGCTTCGAGACGCTCGACATCGGCTTCCGACAAACCCAGCGCCCGGGCAATACGCAGCATCAAACGGTGCTCGTTGTCGTGCACCCGGCCATCGGCGGCAATGGCCGAGAGCTGCACATGCACAAACAGCTGCAACAGCGCCCGGTTCTGGCCCACCACGCCGCGCAGGGTGACGACCTCGCCATACAGATCGAATCCCTCGCTCTTGCCGCGATTGAATGCCGCCTGCGCCGCACGGCGCTGGTCTTCGGTCAGACCGAGAATGCCGAAGAAGTGCTCGGCGACCCGGATCTCCTCGCGACTGACCCGCCCATCGGCCTTGCACACCGCCCCCATGACGGCAAACGTCGAATCGAGAAACTGCTCGCGAACGGCATGAAGGCCGCGCGGCAGCAGACGGTCGAGCATGAGCCGCCCCAGCGCATAGCCCAGCAACCCGCCCACGACCAGCCCGGCCGGACCGGCAACGAACGCCCCGATCAGGGCACCGAACATGACGAACAGAATCATGCCCGGAATATTACACGCCAGCGGACACTGCACCTTTTTTGTTAACCCGGCACGAATGTTGGCGGGACCCGGCCACTCATCACGTGCCCCCCGATGAAGGGCCTTTTCAGGCATCAGCACCAAAGCGGAGCAGCCATCATGCAACATCTCAGCGCAACGGAACTGGAGAATGCCGCCACCTTCTACGAGAAACTCATGGTGCCGGCCCTGTTCGCACCCTGGGCTCAAACGCTGCTGGAGACGGCCGGATTCACGCCCGGACATAGGCTTGCCGACATTGCCTGCGGAACGGGCATCGTCGCCCGCACCGCCATGCAACAGGCAGACGACTCGGATGAATCGGTTGTCGGTCTGGATGCGAATCCGGGCATGCTGTCGGTTGCCCGCGGCCTGGCGCCGCGGATCGACTGGCGCGAGGGTGTCGCGGAACAACTGCCATTCGACAACGAATCCTTCGACACCGTCGTCAGCCAGTTCGGCCTCATGTTTTTCGAAGACCGCCACGCGGCACTGCGCGAGATGCGCCGGGTGGTCGCGCCGGGGGGGCGTCTGGTGGTGGCCGTGTTCCATGACCTGTCCAATGTGCCCGGCTACAGCGCCATGACCGACATCCTCGACGATGTCGCCGGCCCGGACGTGGCCAGCGCGCTGCAAATGCCTTTCTCACTTGGCGATGCTCGCCAGCTAGGCAGCCTGTGTGCCGAGGCCGGCCTGTCCGGCGCCGAAATCAAAACGCTCCACGGCACCGCACGATTTTCCGACGCGCGCACCATGGTGCTGGCCGATGTACAAGGCTGGTTTCCCCTGGCCGGCATCTCGCTGAGCGAAAAGCAGATCGACGAGATCGTCGAGCGACTCGACAACACCCTCGCGAACTACCGCGCCAGCGACGGCAGTCTGAGCTTTCCGCTGCCGGCCCACCTGATTGTCGTGAAAGCTCAAGGCCAATGACAAGACCTTCCGCTTCGGACTGTCACCACCCACGCGTGCCCGGCCCGCCCTTGAACGGCCCTCGGACCCAGGACAGGATCCAGCCGCCGTAGAAATCGCCTTCCTGGGCCTGGACGCGTTCGCCGTCGACGAAGCAGGCATCGACGCGGCCGGCGTAGAACGACACGAAGTCGCGGATCATGTCATCGACCGGATCGGGGTAAGACCAGGCGACGTCCTCGATCAGTCCGCCGTCGGCCTGCAGATGCCAGTACCTGGCCTGGCCCTTCCATTCGCAGAAGGTACGTGTAGGACTTGGGAGCAGGCGCTCGAAATCCACGTCATCCGGCGGAAAATAGAAACACGGGGGATGGGAAGTCTCCAGTATCCGGATCCCGCGCGTCGAATCAGCCAGCTTGCGGCCAGCGTGTTCGACCACCAGGTGCCAGTCGACCCGCTCGATGGCCGGTGGACGAGGATAATCCCAGACCGATTCGTGCTTCATGGTGCAACGACTCCCGTGGTTCAATGATTCCTGGTTGCGGTGAAACGGGGCAGCAACAGGCCGGTGACCTGGCGCCACCGACGGTGGTCGTCGCCAAACGTGGTGGCCAGCTCCCGATCTTCCCGGCTGGCCTGGCGCCACAGTGCCCACCATCCAATACCAAGCGCGGCCAGGCTGACCAGTGTTGCAGGGTAAGTCGCCAGGCCGAGGTAGAGGATCAGATCACCGAGATACATCGGGTGCCGGACCCGGCCGAACAGACCGCCGCGGCGCACCAGGATAAAGCGCTCGCCCGCCCGGCGCCGAGCCCGCCGCAGGATCCAGTGATGCCACAGGACCATGCCGCCCCCGCCCAGCACCAGCACAAGAAACCCCGGGTAGGGCAACTGGAAAAGAGCCGGCAGCAGACCGGGGTTCAGCGTCAGCGCAATGAAGTGGCCGATCAATCCCAGGCCGATGATCACCTTCAGGCACCAGTGCAGCGACAAGGCAGGCATGGTTGATAGCTTATGCCGGCACCGGTGACCGGAATGTCAGGGCGGACCATGCGAAACGGCATGTGGGGCACATCATCCCGTCAGTCGGGTAGGCTGTCGGCCATGAAGTACTGGTTGCTCGCCATCATGTTGCAAATCATCATCCTGGCGCTGGGGTTCTGGCTGCTGGGAGCCGCCATCGTGGAGATCAGTATCCTGCACGCCCCGGTGGTCAACCTGCTGCTGTGGACGGGGCTGATCTCGCTGGCCGGTCTGGCGGCCAGCGCCGCCCGGCACCGGCTCCACCGCGGTCTGGGCCTGGCACTGGTAATTCTTGCCGTGGCCTGGTTTCCGATATCGCTGCTGATCTTCGGCAACGCCCGGTTTTCCGGCACGTCCTATTTCCTGTGGCAGTTATGGCTGAGCGGTACAGCCACACTGGTGGTGGCTAGCCTGCTGTCGCTGGTGGCCAGCGCCGTAGTCGGGCTGAGCCGATACCGCCGCGCTCGACACCGTCAGCGGTGAGCGCATGCGAAGCTCTACCTCACCGCGACCCGTTGACGGCTTCCCAGAAAGCCGGAGCATCCAGCGCCGCCCAGAAGTCGGGATCGAAGGACTGCGGTCGTGGGCTGTCCAGGCAGAAGGATCCGGCCCGGAAGAAGTGATCGAGCCCGGGAATCGTTTCCACGACCAGATGCGGGTTGCCACTGTCGCGGCCGAAGTGCTGTTCGAGACGAGGGACATTGGTTTCGGGCATGACCATGATGTCGTTGCCGGCAAACAACGCCAGCATGGGTTGCTGCATCGCGGCCAGGTCTTCGGCCGGATCATGGCGCACGATTCTTGACAGGTAACCGGCCGGCACAATGCGGCCCACAACACCCATGCCCGAGAGCATCATGCCCAGACCGGCGCGGCGCAGGCCCATGGCCCGTCTTTCATCGCACTGCCAGCGATTGGCGGAGTCCTCGATGATCTGCTCTCTGACGCCGATGGCCGGACCGGCCAGGCTGACGACCCAGGCCACGTCATCCGGTGCCCGTGCGGCCGCCTTGACCGCGATCCAGCCGCCCTGGCTGTGGCCCAGCAGGCCGATGCGCGCGGCATCGATCCCGGACTTTGCGCCGAGCATCCGCACCGCGGCCAGTGCGTTGTCGGCACGATCGGCGAAACCCTCCTTGCGCCAGTCGCCTGCCGAACGCCCGATGCCGGGCTTGTCGAAAATGTAGACGGCATATCCTCGGCCGGCGAACCAGGCCTGAAGCTCGGGCCAGAACCACGAACGCCGCTCGCCCTCCCAGCCGGTGCGATAACTCTCGTCGCCCGAACCGGCCAGGAAGACAACGGCCGGATGCGGGCCCTCGCCGGGCGGCAGAAACAGGG
>SLIA01000075.1 GCA_007135935.1 Wenzhouxiangella sp. | reverse complement strand
GCTCGCCGATATTATTCCAGTAACCCAGCAGCGGCACCCTCCGCGAGGTCAATCGTCCAACGACACGCTTGACATGAAACAGCCCCCACATCACCCAGCGGGGCCGAAACGTCGGCTCCATCACGATCAGCGCACCACCGGGCTCGACCAATGCCCAGGCATTCTCCAGCGCCCGTCGGGTCAGCTCACGCGACGCCCGCCGCGTCCTGCCGACCAGGTGATGCAACACCGCCCCGACCATCACGTATCGATACTTCCGGCCGATCTCATCGGCCAGAGAAGCATTCACTATAGATCCCTCGTGTGTCTGGCAACCTGGCACGTTCGATGCACACTGGGTCAGATAGCGAGCACTGACATCCAGCCCGGCCAGTTCCGCAACCGGCGTTCCCTTGCGGACCATCGCAAGCACATTGCCCGAGCCGCAACCCACATCCAGCAGGCCCGAAGTCTCGCTCGCATCCTGGCGCAGGAACTTCAGCACCGGACGATAGCGCCGGGGCGAGTAAGTGGGCGTCAGCGTCTCGAAGTAACGCTCCGTGCGCTCGTCGCGACCAACCTTCATCTCAGCCCCGACCGCTCGATCCCGGCTTGGTCAATTCGCTCAAGCACTTCATCCAGACGGAAGACCGGATTGCCCAGGTTCTTGTCGGTCATCCGTTTCCACCGACAACTCATATCGTGCAACGCCTGCACTGCATCGCCGTATCGCTGCAAGTACAGGCCCAGACGCAGGACCAGCAGGTCTCGGACCAGCCCGGTTTCGTCGGCATGTTCGCGCATTCGTCGCCCTTGCCTCGATCTCAGCAACCAATCCTGGCATTGGCTCAATTCGGCCTCCAGTATCGGACAGGCTTGGACTGCAGAGTTGCGGCGCACACTCTCCAGTTCGTCACAAAGAAAGGCCAGTTCAAGCAAGGCGCCCGGATCCGAACTTTGCTGACACAACACGCTGACCTTCTCCAGCAAACTGGGATCATATCGGCGAGCATTGACCGGATCAGTGCCAACCTCCGCATCACTAGTGATCAGAGGGCAAGGGTTATCCTCGTACCACCGCGCCAGCCCGTCGGCATCGACCTGATCGATGAAACCGCAAACGGCGTCGACTCGCGCATCCAGCCGCCTTCGGTTGGAGGCACGCTGCCGATCCTTCTCCATGTCCGGACGACCGGAGTTCAGGCGAGCCACCCAGCCCGCGTGCTTCCATGCACCAGCGTCATTGCTGTAGGACGGGCACGGCAGATCCCATGGCTGTATACCCCACTCGTCCCAACGCCCCGGCACACCGAGCCGCCACAGCAGCTCCACCTTGGGTCGACGCCCATAGTAGAAACACTCGTCAAATGACTCTCCGGCATCTTTCCGAAACACGATCTGCGGTTCAGCCTCCGACTGCGGACTGAAACCAGGAGAAAGCAGTTGCCGATTATCCGTCACGCGCGCCATCGGCACAATGAAGTAGGGCCAGTGCGGTTCTGCCGCTACCGTTGTCCGCAGCTCGTTCCAGCCGTGCTGTGTCAGAAAGCAGTTTCCATCCCATGGCAATACCCACTTGGCCCGCGCCCGCCCATCGGCCAGTGCCGCATTTCGGGCGCCGTTGTTATTCATCAGGTCATTGTTCTTGTGTCGATAAAGGCGCATTCGAATCTGCGCCGCCTGATCGGCCCAAAGCTTTCCATGGCTCGGAAATGGCGGAAGAAGTTCCCCCGGAACACCATCGACATCCAATGGTTGTGCTGCAAAGGAATCGGGATCGAACGGCAAGTGCAGGTATGGGCAATCGTGGGCCTTCAACAGCTCGATGACCTGGCGTTCCTGCTTGGGGTCCACGATCCTGTTGACCACAAAGCGTTTCTCGCAACTCTCGAGCTTTGGCTCATGCTCGAGTATGAAGCGCAGGTTTTGCAGACTTTGGCCAGGGGCATGGCGCGGAACAAGATCATTGCCAATAATTCTGTAGAGCACAAACGAATCGGGCGGCCGATCCAGACCGACTGCCCGATAGTGCTCCTGCAACCCGCTTTCGTCAGCAATGGGCGCCTCCCCCCGGTCGGTGGGCAGCGCCACCGGCCGGACAAAGCGCCACAGGCGAAGTCGATCAGCCCAGTGCTGCCAGGGCATTGGAACCGATGACCGACTTGAGTTTGCGGGGTGATGCCGCCACGGCGCGTTCGAGCGCGCGGGAAACATCGGCGTGCGAAGGTGCGGGAAGCTGATCGTCCCCCCAGGCAGCCAACCTGGGGAACAAGGGCTTGTGTCCATTACGGAAAGCCTCGGCGATCAGACGATTCTCCTCCATCCAGGTCTGCTGAAATGCCGCCTGCTCATCGTAACTCGACCAGAGTGACTCAGTCCCGTCAAAGCTGGATTCAAGAATTCTCCGCACCTTCCGCGAGCGCAGCCACGCCAACAGCTTGTCGTTGGCCGCAGGCGATTTCACATGGCGATTCAGACGCTGCTTGATCAAGGTTTCCGCCACGGTAAGACTGGGACGCACCACTCGACGATTGCGCACCTTGAGATCCGGCAACCCCAGGGCGGCGAAGAATGACGTCAACAGACCATTTTCGGCCAGTTCCTCATATGTCAGGACCCGCACGGCACCGAATACGTCCTCGAACAACCGCAGGTTGTCCAGGAACCGCAACCTGCTGCGACTCACCCGTTTACGGAACCCGGGAAAATCCAGCTTCCCGAGTCGCGTCGTACCCTTCATAACATGCTCCTGGTACAGGGATCGAACGAACTCATCCTGCCGTCTCAGCACCAGGATTGGCGATACTTCAAAGTTCTGCAAGGACTCGGCAACCCGGGCCAGATATTGGCGTCGACGAGAGAACCAGTCCTTGCCACCGTCGCTTACCACGTGACGACAGATCGATTCGGAACTTAGAAGAATGTCTGCGCCACGACGCCGCGCGCGCGCGTGCCAGGCTTCGACCAGCGGCCCCGTGTCTGCCGCCGAAAGCTTGTCGTCCTGCTCGACCAGCGCATGAGCGAAGCGATGGTGGGCAGGCGCGTTGCGCCAGACGAATGGCCCGAACCCCGGATAGAGCAGCCCTTGGCGAAGCAATCGCCGACGATTGGCCCAGGCGCATTCCTGGATGGCCGTTGTGCCGGTTTTGTGCAAGCCGGCATGAAGGTGCACCCGGACCACGATCAGCCTGCGGCAATCCGAACGCGACCAGCGCTGCTCGTCCTGGTCGATACCGGCTCAATTCTCACCTCACCATCAGGCGATCGCTTGAGTGCGCGCACAACCTCCTTGATGCAGAACCAGGCCTCGTGCTGCCGCGTGGTTTCTGGAAAGTAATAGCCGAGGATCTCGGCCGGCACATCGGAAGGGCGACCGGCGGCGGGAAACAGATGCCCTCCAATCTGTGCAGTCGCATTGATTTCCAATACCTGGACCTGGGCGTTGCCAGAAGTGCTGTCCACCAGCAGATCCACTCCACCATGCGGCAGGCCCGGTACGGCGAGAACCGCGCGAACCGCCATATCCCGTGCGGCAGGAGGAATCAGCGCGGGGTCCTCCAGGCCTTCTCCGCCCTGGGATAGATTGAGCGCACCGGAAAGCACTACATCCTCATCTTGAGCCGGCACATGGTCGAGCCCAATCCCTCGCATGGCAAGTCGGGTTTGCAAGCGCTCATCGACCGGGATCGGACGACTTGATAAATGAGGACTGTGCTTGCGCTGGATATTCTTGCGCTCGATCAGTTCAGCAATGATCGACCGCCCGTCCCCCACCACCCGGGCCGAGGTTCTGCGATACCCGGCAACTACCCGATCACCGACCACGTAAACGCGGTACTCGTCGCCCGTGGCCTGAGTTTCAAGCAAAAGGGGCTGCTCCAGACCTGATCTGCGTAAGCCTTCAACTGCATCGCATACGGCCCGCAAGCCCTGTAGGTCAGTGATCACATCGCGACCCTGAAATCCTGCAACCGGTTTGAGAACAAGCGGGCCGCCCAGTCGCCCGACCGCGCCCTTGATCTCCTTTTCAGGCATATCATGACCGATCAGCTCGCAATCCGGTGTGCTGACGCCGGCTTTTCGCCACAGCATCTTTGCCGTGCGCTTGTGGTTGCAGGCTCGCAGAGCTTCTGCCGTGAGACGGTCAGAGCGGGTACGGCGAAAGCTGACACACACTTGACCATCGGAGACGGAAAACAACTCACAAGGGGATACACGCGTGCCCAGACCGGGCAACGACGTCGGCAGCGAGGCCGGGGTATGGAAACTGACCGACAGACCCCTGCGAAATGCTTCCAGCGTCAGCGCATAGCTGCACAGGCGCACGCCACGGCCACGCATGCCCAACCTGGCCGAAAAATGGGGCAACCCGAGCATATCGATTGCCGGCGGAGCTGGCCGCAGGATCTCAAGCAACCGGCTGGCAAGCCTGGCCACGGCTCAAGCCACGCCTTCGGCAGCCGGGCTTCGGGAAGCCTCCAGGCAAGGATTGCCGAGGATGGTCTGAATGCGCTTCAATGCACTGCAGTACTTGCTGGCCGCAATATCCCGCTCCAGTGCCCTGAACTCGAAGGCAAGCATCAGGTGTTCCGAAGTCAATTCGCCCGGCTTCAGGTTACGTGCACCGGCCACTTCTTCGAGGATCTGGTCGGTCGCCGCTTCATCGAGTCCATCGGGAAGCGCCACGCCAATCGGTTCGATGGACCAACGCCCCCAGGTCATGACCAGCGGTTGACCGGAGTGATCCAGGATCACTCTGGCCCGGCCCATGTCCGGATTGTGTATACACAGTGGAATCCGGGACAGCACGTCCCGGATGCGAGGCAAGCGTTCCAGAAAGGTCTCGTAAGCGTCGACCAACTCCGGGCTGTCCAGTGCAAGCTCCAAGCGTTGCAGATAATCGAGGCTCAGTCGGCCTTCCAGAGTGGGACGAGAAGTATTGAACGCATGCAACAGTTCGACTGGCGGTTCGAAAGCCCACATCCGGCCAAACAGGTCGCCGACCAGATCTTTCCATTCCTCAGCAGAACAGGGTTCTCCGACACCGTAGTCGACAATCTGGCATTCGAACGGCCCCTCGACGAAGCGCACCAGCATCTCCGGCGCCGAAAGCGCGCTGCGCGGAACATGCTCGAACAGGTAGGCTTCGTGTTCGAGCAGATGCAGTCTGCTGCGTGAGAAGACTTGCTGCTGTAACGAGTGCTGCTTACCATCATCGACTCGCTCAATCTTCAGGTGGAAGGCATACACGCTACCAATGCTCGAGTCCTCCCATTCCGACCGCAAGCTGGCAATTTCAACACCTGCTGATTTCAGCGCCCGCATTGCCGCCGCCTCGCGCACCGGCTTGGCAAAAACCTCGCGCAGATTGCGCACCACAGGGCGTTCGACCTTCTCAATCTGACGCTCGCGAAAGACTAGCGGATCGATCACCTTCCTGCTCTTCGAAAGCTCCGTGGTAACGGTGGCCATGCGGCTGAGCGCACCCAGGGCCTGGCGCAGGAGAAGGATCGCCAAAATCGCCAACAGCAGATTGCCTCCCGTACCCAGCAAAAACGGAACCAGCAGTGCAAAGAATCCAGCCAGGAAATTGACCGAGGCGAAGATCTTCAGATAGCCGCTCAGATTGCCGCGAATCATCCGCAGCATCGGGCCCGGGTCAAGCGCGTTGCCGTAATATACCGCTGCCGAGGTGAACAGGTACTGGCCAAGAATCAAGGCCAGCAGGACCAGGGTCAGTCCCGGCTGCAGCCACCCCAACAGCAGCAAGGCAACCACCACCAGAGTCAGATTCGCGGCGATACCTGAAAAGCGCCGGTAATAGCTGCGCGCTTCCTCCCGCTGGCGACTCGCCACCGCCAACTCGTTGGCACCCTGAAGCACATCCAGGCTGCCCATTTCCGCCAGCTTTTTCGACGCTGATTCCATGATCAGCGAGACAACATAGAACCCGACCGCGGCAGCGGATAGCCCGATGATCCACTCCATCCGAAGATCCGGATCGATGAAGAATCGAAAGTAGCGCGGCACGCCGTCGGAACCGGCCAGCAGGATGACCTTCAGGGGCAGGAAAAAGGCCAGAAGCCCGGAAAAGCGTGAAATGGTGATCGAACAGATCAGCGCAAACGTGGTCCACAGGCGTACCCGGCAGAAAGCCCAGAGCACCTGGGCCACCCATGCGAAAGCAAGTCCGGTTTCCCTGAACAGATTCACTGGCTCATCTCCTCCAGGCCGTCGCGCCAGTTTCTGCCATCCGGGCGATGGTTCGTGTCCAGGAACAGGGCCGGGAAGCGTTTGCCATGCAGCAGATCCCGAACCAGGCGCTGTTCGGCCTCGAGATACATTTCTCCCATGCGCCGATCCGTTTCTTCATCGAACAGGTGAAAGCCACCAGGCCTGGGCGTGAACTCACAGAACATCATGCCATAGGCAGCACCCGCTGAGCGCAGGAAGTCGATGCGAATGGCCGGCGCCGGAATCTCACGGCTCAGCGCCTTGACCCGCTCGAGTTCATCGGCCGTTACGCCCTGCCCATCGAAGCGCTTGCCGCTGTATCTGCCGGTGTCCAGCGGCTTGCCCTCCCCGTCCCATTCGCAATAGACCTTTCTCTGCCACCGATCGACCTCGAGCACACGACCCACTTCACCGTAGAAACAGTAAAACTTGAGATCACGACCCGGCTGCTCGCCCTCATCGTCCTCGGTCACCAGTCGCTCGACCATCCACCGGTCCCGTTTCACCCGGCCGGCGGCCAGATCATCCTGCATCGCCGCGATCATTTCCTGCCAGTTGGCCAGCCAGCGTTCGCCCTTGGGCTCGAAGACCCGCCCATCGCCGGTCACCTGGTAAACACCCCGAGACGCCGCGCCACTGACCGGCTTGATGACAACGCGCTCTTGCTGCTCCAGGGCGGAGACGGTAACGTTACGCTGCAACAGCTCGGGATGGTCGAAACCGTGCTGGCGAATGAAGCGATAACCAGCCAGCTTGTCGTTCAGCTTCCATTCCGGCCCGACGCCAGTCAACTGGGCCTGACGCGCCCGGAGCGCCAGGCAAACCCGATAGGAAGCCACAGCTGCCAGCGGCACCTTGTGCGCCGCCGCCCGCCGAACCAGGGGTTCAGTAACCGCATCGGCTTCGGTATCGGCCAGCAATGCAACCATCTCGTCAGCCACTTCCGACGAGCAGGCTGAACCCTCCAGCGTATTCAACGCTTCGCGAACCGCGCTGCTTCTGAGCTTGAGATAGCGTGCCCTGCGGTTGCGCAAACGCTTGCGGGCCACTTCGCCGAAGCCCGCCCGAACCGCCTGGTGAATGCCCGAAGGCGTGCCACCGCTCCTGCCCTGCCCCCGAGTCGACCGATAAAAGCCGACCGACCTTAACCATTGGGCAAACCGAGACCCGATACGCCGCAGCCTTCGCTTCACACCAGCTTCTCCATTGCGCCATGTGGCGCAAGCTCGGCAGTCACACTCTCCAGGCCATCATCCAGGGCAGATGTGTCAATCACCTCCACGTATCGCTGGTCATGGAGCATGGCACGGCGACTCGCGGCACTGAACGGCACCCACCGAGGAGCACGACCGGTAACGGCTGAAACATGATCATGCATCACGACGGGATCCGGCCAGACCAGATTCGGGACATCCTCTTGATCCGGATGGCCGCAGACCAGTCCGATGTCCGAAAACTGCCACTTCGGAAAACCTTGCAAACGAAAACGGGCCGACTCGGCATCGAGCACGACGGCCACATCAGCACTCAAATTGTCCTCGACCGCCAGAATATCCAGCCGCCCGGCCGCCGCCAGCGCCTGATAGACATCCAGAACAGGCCGCATGGCCGGCCGGTCGAAATGATGCCAGTGGAAGATGGCCACTTTGGCCGATCCCTCGACTGCCGCCGTCGTCCACTGTTCCAGCAGCTCGCACAAAGTGGTATCGCGACCGAAATCCCCGATCAGCACCACGTCGTAATGCCGTGCCGCCGGTCGCCGCTCCAGCAGGTTGGGAGGGCAGTAAAACGGACGCTGGTCCCTTGACGGTGCATAATTCAAGTCCGCCGAGCGACACGTGCGATGCCACCACTTCTGGGCCTCCCGGTACACCCGGCGGCTGCCATGAAAGATCGTCCGCACATGCGTCGGCCCCGTCCTGGTCAGGGAGGTATCCCGGTGAAGCGAGAAAGACAACGGAACGCCCGGGTGAATCCGCCCGATGGATCGCGACCCGAACCTGGCCTGGATTCTCCAGATATATTCGGTATCGGAACCGGCCCGGGCATCATCCCAAGTGCCGATCTCGTCCACCAGCTCGCGTCGAAACATCAGCGAGGACTCGTTCTGCCGCAACAGGCGACCGGACGGAATCGCGCCTATGATCTTGACGTACATCTCATCCGTTACACGGCTCCACGAGGTCATGTTCGCGGCCATGGATTTGTTTCCGATCAGCGCGCGGGCCTGCAACTCGACCTTCTGCGGATGCGACCAGTCGTCCCCGTCATGGACCGTGATCAACTCGCCCCGGGCCACGGCAAGGCCCGCCAGCCGAGCCTTGTAGGCACCCCCGTTCTCAGACTGACGAATCAGCCGCACTCGACCATCCAACTCGGCAAACGACTCCACCACCGCAACCGTGTCATCCGAACTGCAATCATCGATCACCACGATATCCAGATCACGCCAGGTCTGCGCCAGCAGACTCTTCAGTGCCACGGACACCATGTCGGCCGCATTGTAGACAGGCACCAGCACACTGACGGTGGG
>SLIA01000037.1 GCA_007135935.1 Wenzhouxiangella sp. | reverse complement strand
GTCGCCATAGGCAAACTGCAAGCGAGCAGCCGCGTTGGAGGAAAAACCGGTGGCGTGACCGATGCTGGCATTGCACAGGGTCACAACCGGCCGCGGCCTGCACGATTCCAGTCGACTGACATTCAGCCTGGCGGGCCGGGGAAAATCCCGGGGAGCATCGGCCAGCAGTTCGACGATCTCGTCAACCCCGTCCGGCGGCACGGGCCCGCCAAGCAGCAAACGACCGGCCAGGTCTTCGTCGATGCCCGCGCTCATGGCCCGGCAGGTGCCGGTTTCCGGGTCCAGCAGCCAGGGCGGCAACAACGGCAACTGGCATTGACCGGAAAGATGTCCGGCATGCCAGTTCAGGCGCTGCCAGCCGCTGGGCAACAACTCCCATTCCACTTCGGCACAAACGGACTCACCCAGTTCGAGAACCGGGCCGTCGATATCCTGCCAATGACACCGGCCGCTGGCCATGATCTGCCTGAGCAGACCGACACTGGTGCGTGCCAGCGGATACCAGACCAGCCCCTTGAGCGACAGGGCATGATCGGCCAGCGAGTGCAGGATAGCCAGGTCGTCATCGCCCACATACTCCGGTTGCACCGCCTCGCCCAAACGCGACAGCGAGAATGGCGTGGCGATGGGCCCGTCGGCTGACTCGGCTACTCGTGACGGGCAGATGCTCAGTTCACTACCGTCATCGGACAGGCGCAGCAGATAGGCCATGAACTGCCCGCCGGCAGGCGGTGCCATACGGTGTGCAGAACGTCCCGGCCTGTCAACGGGCGCCGATGTGACCCCGGCCTCGTCCCGGCTTTCATGCGCCAGAACCGTGGCGGCCATGTGCTCACAGAACTGCGACCCGGCGCAGGAACAGTCGCCCCCGAGTTCGGCATCGTCATTGCAGATCCAGACACGCCGGACGGCCTCGCCGTCGTCCACGCTGCCGGTGAGCACGAACAATTCATCGACCACCTCATCGCGACCCAGCCGCACCCCCCCATCGGCCAGCAGACGCCGGGCCCGTGCCAGGCAGGCCGGCGCACAGGCATCCAGCAATCGTTCGGTCAGTTCAAAGCTCGGCATCTGCCCCGGCGAGGTCAACAAAAGCCCGGCATCATACCGACAATCGCCAAAGGAATGTAAGCGCTTGCGCCTCTCCCGGAGCGCCCCCCCGCCGGCAGCGCACGAGACGGCCCGAGGACAATAGGAAGCGCTTGCGTTTCGTCACACTTCGCGCAGATCAACGAAAAACCGGCCCCTCAGGGCCGGTGTCCACAAATCAAGTAACGCTCAGGGTTGTGTCGTCCCGGCCATCACCCGCAATGGCATGCCGGGCATGCCCAGCGCCTCGAAACGATCATCGAAGATCTCGATCGGCAGGGCTGTCCCATTCAAGGTCGCCACGTGTGGGGAGTCGATTGCATCTGATTCGACTACTATGCTGTCAGCATAGGGTCCACTGGTCAAAGGCTCAAAGCCTACGCTTAGCTGGCAACTGGCGCCGGGCTCCAGCATGAATGGCAGGTCGCCGCAATCATTCGCCTCCAATGAAAATGGTTCACCGGGAGGAGTCAGGCCGGTGACAGTCACGAATGATTGCCCGGTATTGGTCAGCAACAAGGTCTCGCTATCCGCGGCGGACCCAATGAGAACAGGATCGAATTCAATAGACTCTGTTTCAAGCATCATCCGCCGATCCGGCGCGGTGGGAGCAAGAATGTCCACCGGCATCCACTCCATCACCGCATCGTCTCCGAGATCCAGAATCAGCTCACCGTTTACAGGCGCTGCATCCACTTCGACTTCAAAGTTGTAAAGCGTAAACCAGGGCTGAATCTCCCCTTCCGGAGCCGTGAAGGTGACACCGTCGTTAGCGATTTCCACATCCCAGTCGTCCATATCCCCGACGCCGCTGAACCAGGTGTCCGATACGGTCAGCCCCTCGGCCAGGGGGATATGAAACTCGGTAATGCCGCGCTCGAAATCGTAATTCTGCAGGGCGTAGTTGTAGCGGTAGAGACCATCGCCTTGTTCGTGCACCTGCACCAGCAGGCGCAGATGCCCCTGCGGCATGTTGTCCGGATAGGGTTTATCCGGTGTGGCCGAGGGCACGACGATCAGCTCGTGGTCGGCCATCGAATCGCTTTTGCCCTCGTCGACCCACTCGCTGATCGCCGGGCCTTGCTGATACGGGCCGGGATTGAAAGTCCAGCCAGTGCCGCCCGGAGCCGGGTCTATCGGCCGGTAACCCATGGTGCTCCAGATATTGATGTCGTACTGAATCACGTACCAGGCATCCATGAAATACTCCGCACCGTCTTGCTCGAATTCGTCCGGATCGATCAGCAGGCGATTGAGCCACTGGCCGGAGTATCCGGTCTGGCCACCGGTGCACTCCGGGTCGAAGAACGAGCCACAGTTGTCCCACAGGCCGAGACTGGCGGTGATCTCGTCCTTCGGCCCCTGGTAAGTCGACGTGTCGTTGTTGCCGGCCGAGTAGGTGTCTTCGCAACCGGGCCACAGGATATTGGCGTCACCACAATTGAGGTCACAGTTGACGTTGATGGTCAAAAAAGCGTGCTTGGCGCCGGATTCGGCCAGCATCTCGATGCGCCCATCCTTGATGCGGTAGATATTCCAGACCAGGAACGGGTGCTGATCGGCCGGCTCGTAGGGATACTCAGGATGAGTGTTGAACTGCCTGACCCACGGAATGTCGGCCAGACTGACATTCTTCAGGGTGGCCGACGGCGCGGCCTTGACCAGGCCCGTTTCGTCCTGAGTGCCCTGATAGGCAATATTACTCATCGCGATCAGCGCCACCTCGGCCTCGAACTCGCCGTCCTGGGGCCAGATCGGGCGCTCATCGCAACCGGGTGCCAGTCCCGAAGTGTCCGCTCCCGGCGGCACTTCCATGTGCAGATCCAGCCAGGCCACTCCGATGGGCATGTCGGCCAGAAGGTCCAGCCCGAGCTGGGCCGCCAATTCAGGGGATGCTTCAACCTCGGCATTCTGGACCGTGAGCAGATCGCGTTGGTGCTCAGCCAGGATGTGCATGTGAGTCAGCGTGAACATCGTCCGGCCCTGCATATCCTGGGCAACGAAAGCCGCGTGATCACCCCATTGGCCGGCGACCAGCCGAAGCTCATCCAGATCGACGATCTGATCGCCGTATCGAAGCTCGAGCCCAGTTTGCATCGCCACCATTCCGACATCCGGATCGACGGCCTCGAGGTTGCCGTAGGGCACAAGCAGGCGAAACGGCTCGACCGATTCGAGCTGAAACTCGATTCGCTGGCGAGAAGTGACCGGCTGGCCATGGTGGAAGATCTCGACACCGAAGTCGGGCAGGTAATCGCCCCGGATTTCCAGTTCCATCGTGCCATCCCAGGCATGCCAGATCTGTTCATCGGCCAGCAGCTCGTCATCCGTCGCCGAGGCATGGAAGGCAGCAAAAAGGCCCACCAAACAATAGAGGTATTTGTTATTCAAGGCAGCTACGCCTACCCCGGGCAGACCCCGCCCGAGATCTGCGACTTTGACCACCACTTTCCGGTGCTCGAATACCCGAACACCGGATTTTTCGGCGACTGCTCCGTCACTGGCGGCTATCGATACCGCGGCCCGGTCGCCAGCCTGGAGGGTGCCTACATTTATGGCGATTATTGCTCGGGCAATATCTGGCTTGCCTGGCAGACGGGGCCGAACGAGTTCGAGGAACTGGAGTTCGTGCACAACCAGCCGCTGGGCGATCTGCGTTCATTCGGTGAAGACGAATCAGGCAATGTCTACGTGGTCGATGGCGGCGGAATCTGGCGATTCGACGGCAACCTCGCCCCGCAGATTGCCAGCGTCGACCCCGACTCGGGCCCGACAACCGGCGGCACGGAAATCGTGATCAGCGGCACGAATTTCCTTGCCGGCGCAACCGTAACGATCGGCGGGGAAACCTGCCAGGGCATAGCCGTCAACGAGCCCGACGAGATCAGTTGCACCACCCCACCCGGCAACGCCGGCCCGGCTGATGTGAGCGTGGAGAACCCGGACGGTCAATCCGATGTGTTGCCGGCCGGATTCGTGTACCTGATTCCGGAGGACCTCATCTTCACCGATCGCTTCGAGGCCACAGGCACCGAGGACTGATCCGCGGTCGAACCGCCGGCCCCGTCGGATGCGGGGCCGGCTCCTCCCGATCAGGCGGGCGAAAATCCCCCCAGACGCCCGCGGTGAAACACCAGCGGCTCGGCGTCGCGGCAATCGAGAGCCAGCACCCGCCCCATGAACACAAGGTGATCGCCTGCATCGATGTGCCGCTCGACAGTGCACTGAAAGCAGGCGGCGCAATCGGCAAGCAGGGGCAGATCGGCCAACCCGCGCTCCGGTTCAGCGCCAGCGAACTTGTCTTCGATATCCTGCGCAAAGTGCATCGCCTCGTCGCCCTGGTCGGAGTGCAACACATGCACCGCAAAATGCTGTGCCGCGGCGAATGCGGCAAACGGGCCGACATCGCGCTGCGCGCACCACAGCACCAGGGGCGGATCCAGCGACACGCCGGTAAAACTGCTGACTGTCATGGCCACCGGCCGGCCACCCTGATCCCGCGCCGTGATCACCGTCACCCCGGTGGCGAAGGTGCCCAGCGCCTGGCGCATCTCGGTATTTCCTGGCTTCATGAAATCGCCATCCGTGATCGATTTCACCTCATTCTAGCCGCGCCATTGATGACAAAAGTACCGTTTTGCGCCATAATATCGGGCTGACGTCAGCTCGATCACCACGCCAATACAAGCGACGACCCCAGACCTGAAAACGGGACCTCGTCGCCGGCAGTCTGCGCGGTAGATCGACATGGCGGCCATGTTGCCAATCCGGCCGCTCAAAGGGTGTCCACCGGCCAGCCGCGCCGGGGATTTCGTGCTTTTGGCACTCGCGACCAACATTGATGACCACAACATGATACGGATCAAGCAGGGGCTTGACGTCCCGATTGCGGGAGAACCGCGCCAGGAAATCGAGCAGGGCCGCAAGGTCCGCTCCGTCGCCGTGCTCGGCGGCGACTATCCCGGCATGAAACCCACCATGCTCGTGTCCGAGGGCGATCGCGTCAAACGCGGTCAGCCGCTGTTCGAGGACAAGAAGACCGAGGGCGTCATCTACACCGCCCCGGCAGCCGGACGGGTACGTGCCATCAATCGCGGTTACCGCCGCATGCTGCTGTCGGTTGTCATCGACATCGGCGGAGACGGTGGCGATGAAAAATTCGGCAGCCACCCCGAAAGTGCGTTGTCCAGCCTCGACCGCGACAGCGTCCGCGATCAACTGGTGAAGTCCGGCGACTGGACAGCCATCCGCACCCGCCCCTTCGGCAAGGTGCCGGCGCTCGACAGCAAACCGGAAGCCATATTCGTGTCGCTCACCGACACCAATCCGCTGGCGCCGCGTCCGGACGTGATCATCGCCGAGGAGGAACGCGCATTCCGCAATGGCCTTGCCATCCTGTCGCGCCTGACCGAGGGCACGGTCTGGGTATGCCGCGCACCCGATACCCAACTGCCCTCCTTCGAAGGCGACCAGGTACGCGAAGAAGTCTTCGCCGGCCCGCACCCGGCGGGCAACCCGGGCACCCACATCCACTTCCTGCATCCGGTCAACATGAACCGCGAGGTCTGGACCGTGGGCTACCAGGATGTGATTGCCTTCGGCCACCTGTTCACCAGTGGTCGCCTTTACACCGACCGTGTCGTTGCCCTCGCCGGGCCCCAGGCCAGCAACCCGCGCCTGCTCAAGACCCGGGTCGGCGCCTCGCTGGAAGACCTGACCGAGAACGAAACCGAATCCGGCGATAACCGGATCATCTCCGGCTCGGTGTTCAACGGCCACAACGCCAGCGGCCCGACGGCCTGGCTTGGGCGCCTGGCCAACCAGGTTACCGTGCTGCTCGAAGGCAAGGAACGCAAGATGTTCGGCTACCTGTCACCGGGGCTGGAGCGTCACTCTTCGTTGAACATCTATCTCTCAAAATTGATGGGTGGCAAACGATTCAACCTGACCACCACGACCAACGGCAGCGAACGCGCCATGGTGCCGCTGGGCCAGTACGAGGCGATCATGCCGCTCGACATTCTGCCCACGCAGCTTCTGCGCGCCCTGCTCGTTGGCGATCTCGAGACCGCCCAGGCGCTGGGCGCACTGGAACTGGTCGAAGAGGATCTCGCGCTGTGCACGTATGTCTGTGTCGGCAAGTATGAATACGGCCCGGTTCTCAGGGACGTTTTGACAACCATCGAGGCGGAGGGCTGACGTGGGCCTGAGAAAGTACATCGACGACAAGATCGCGCCGCACTTCCACGAAGGCGGCAAGTTCGAGCGCTATTACGTCTTCTACGAGATGTTCGACACGATGCTGTACAGCCCGTCGGACACCACGAAGACCAGCGCTCACATCCGCGACGGCATCGACCTGAAGCGGGTCATGATGACGGTCTGGTTCGCCGCTCTGCCGGCCCTGGTCTTCGGTATGTTCAATACCGGTTACCAGGCCAACCTGCAGATCGCCGAGTTCGGCTACGACCCGATTCCGGGCTGGCGCACCGACATCGTGGCGCTGTTTGCCGGCTTCGATCCGGCCAGCTGGTATTCCAACTTCCTGCATGGTGCCGTCTACTACGTGCCGATCTTCATCGTCACCTACCTCGGCGGCTTCATCTGGGAAGGTCTGTTCGCCTGGAAGCGCGGCCACGAAGTCAACGAAGGCTTCTTCGTTACCGGCATTCTGTTCACCCTGATCCTGCCGCCGACCATTCCGCTGTGGATGGTGTTTCTCGGCATCAGCTTTGGCGTGGTCGTGGGCAAGGAAATCTTCGGCGGCACCGGCAAGAACTTCCTCAACCCCGCCCTGGTCGGCCGCGCGTTTCTATTCTTCGCCTATCCGGCACACATGAGCGGCGACTCGGTGTGGACGGCGGTTGACGGATTCTCCGGGGCCACCGCCCTGGCGCTGGCGTTCGAGGGCGATCTGGATTACTCCGCCGGTCTCAACGAAGTAGCCGGCACCATGAGCGGTGTCGACCTGACCTGGATGCAGACCGCATTCGGCGGTATCCAGGGCTCGATGGGCGAAACCTCTTTGCTCCTGATTGCACTGGGTGCGGTCATCCTGCTGACGACCAAGATCGCCTCCTGGCGCATCATGCTGAGCATGTTGCTGGGCATGGCCGCCATGGCGACCCTGTTCAACATCATTGGCAGCGACACCAACCCGATGTTCGACATGCCGTGGTTCTGGCACCTGAGCCTGGGTGGCTTCGCCTTCGGCATGGTGTTCATGGCCACCGATCCGGTCTCGGCCTCGATGACCAACACCGGCAAGCTCATTTTCGGGGCGCTCATCGGCGTCATGACGGTGCTCATCCGCGTGATCAATCCGGCCTTCCCGGAAGGCGTCATGCTGGCCATTCTGTTTGGTAACCTGGCCGCACCGCTGATTGATCACTTCGTCGTTCAGGCCAACATCAAACGCCGCTTGCAGCGGACAGGAGCTTGAGCCATGGCCAACCAGAAAGAATCCATCGGTAACACCCTCAAGGTCGCGTTTTTCCTGTGCCTGGTCTGCGCGGTTGTGGTGTCCACGTTGGCCGTGGGCCTGCGGCCGGCACAGCAGGACAACCGCAACCTGTTCCGTCAGCAGAACGTCCTGCAGGCCGCCGGACTGTATGAGCGCGGCATGGACGTACGCGCGGCATTCGAGAACATCGAACGACGCTTCGTCGAGCTCGACACCGGAGAATACGTGGAGCGGCCGGACGATTTCGACCAACGCCGCGCCGCCCGCGACCCGGAACAAAGCCGCGAGGTCTCGCCCGATCCGGCCGGCATCCGGCGCCAGGCCAAGGTGGCCGAAGTCTTCCTGGCCCGCGATGAAGCCGGCGATATTGATCGCATCATCCTGCCGATGCACGGCTACGGCCTGTGGTCGACCATGTACGGCTTCCTGGCCCTCAAGCCCGACGCCAACACCATCGCCGGCATCGGCTTCTACGAACACGGTGAAACCCCGGGCCTGGGCGGTGAAATCGACAATCCGCGCTGGCAGGAAAACTGGGTCGGCAAGAAACTCTTTGACGAGGACGGCAACGTCGCCATCGAAGTGATCAAGGGCTCTGTCGGCCCGGATGTGGCCGATCGTGAACACAAGATCGATGGCCTGTCCGGTGCCACCATCACCGCCAACGGGGTCAACTACATGGTTCAGTTCTGGGTCGACGACCGAGGCTTCGGCCCCTATCTCAATCGCATGCGGGAGCAGCAGTACGGCGATGACAGCTGGGCCGCGGTCGTGGCCATCGAGGAGTGACAGACATGGCACAAGCGAAAGCAAAACAAGTACTTTTCGAGCCGATATTCAACAACAACCCGATCGCACTTCAGATCCTGGGCATTTGCTCGGCGCTCGCGATCACGACCAACATGCAGACCACGCTGACGATGTGTCTGGCGGTGCTGTTCGTGATGACGCTGTCGAATTTCTCGGTCAGCCTCATCCGCAACCACATTCCGTCGAACATCCGCATCATCGTGCAGATGACGATCATCACCTCGCTGGTGATCATCGTTGACCAGACGTTGCAGGCGTTTGCCTACGACATCAGCCGCCAGCTGTCGGTCTTTGTCGGTCTGATCATCACCAACTGCATCATCATGGGTCGTGCCGAGGCCTTCGCCATGAGCAACTCGCCGGTGATGTCGGCGATCGACGGCATTGGCAACGCCATTGGCTACT
>SLIA01000238.1 GCA_007135935.1 Wenzhouxiangella sp. | reverse complement strand
TTACAGATAGTACTGCTGAATGTCAGCGATATGAGCATCTTCTCCGTAAGGCACCGATAGATATCGTCTGTATGGGTATCGGCGAAAACGGTCATATCGCATTTAATGATCCGCCGGTTGCTGATTTTAACGATCCGGTTTGGGTAAAAGTAGTGGAATTAGATCGTGCATCCAGGCAACAGCAGGTAAATGATGAATGCTTTTCGTCGATAGCAGATGTGCCCACACACGCAGTTACATTAACCATTCCGGCACTTATATCCGCACATATGGTGTTGGTAGTTGTCCCGGGAAGCAGAAAAGCAGATGCAGTACAAAAAACCCTCCTGGGAGCAATATCGGAAGAATGTCCTGCATCCATACTTCGAAATCATTCACAGGCTTATTTATTTCTTGATAAGTATTCTGCTGCAAAAATAAACTGAAGATAATATTACCGGATAAACCATGAAAAAAAAACTTCGTATATGGCATGTTGGAAACTGGTGTGTGCATACCGGTCAGAGATATGTCGAATCTCCCTTTCAGGCACCAAGTAAAGGTGTTGAAATACTAAATTATGCGCAACCGCTCATTGATGCACTGAATAACATTGAAAATGGACAGGTTATCACCGAACCCTCATGGGAATTGTATAATATGTCGCCCGAGCTGTTTCATGAACGTCTTGATTGGGCGACAACCATTATATTCGGCGATGTGGAAACAAAGTGTTTAATGCTCCATCCGGACTTTTTTACGAGAGCCAAATGGGGCGATAAACCGGTTACCTTCCCCGACCGGTTTGATCTGATCAAGGAGTGGATTTCAAACGGTGGACATTTTCATATGAATGGCGGATGGTATAGTTATACCGGTGAGCTCGGTAAAGGAGGGTGGGGACGTTCAAGACTGCATAATGTGTTTCCGGTTGTATGCCGTGATCATGATGATCTGATAGAAACGACTGCAGGATATGAAGTGCGGTGTAATGATGCGAATCATCCGATGATGAAAGGTATCGACTTTTCAACCATTCCACCATTATTGGGTTTTAATGAGGTGGGACTTCGTGATACTGCCAATTGTTTATTGGAAATTAACGATCAGGGAACGTGGCATCCATTGTTCGCATATCACCGGTATAAATATGGAATGGTTTCATGCTGGATGACCGGGGCAAGTCCGCATTGGGGTATTAATTTCATGAAGTGGAAGTACTATAATGACTTCTGGATAAACATATTCAGCACTGATATGCCGGGACATTGATGCTTTAATCGAGATTATAACTTAACAACCAGAATGTAAGGATACGTATTAGTGCAGCTTGCAATAATAGATTGGGTTATAATATTTTCTTTTTTTATTGTTTCGATCATTGTCGGATTCTGGGCGGCGAAACGTGCCGGTAAAAGCTCAGTGGCGTTCTTTCTGTCAGGCAGAAATATGCCATGGTATCTGCTCGGTTTCTCAATGGTTGCCACAACATTTTCTATTGATACTCCCAATCTTGTATCTGATATCGTCCGGCAGAACGGCGTTTCGGGTAACTGGGTCTGGTGGGCATTTCTGCTGACCGGAATGTTAACGGTCTTTGTCTACGCAAAGTTATGGCGGCGTTCAGAAGTAATTACCGATATTGAATTTTATGAGATCCGGTATAGCGGCAAGTCTGCTGCGTTCTTGCGCGGGTTCAGAGCTTTGTATCTCGGACTATTTTTTAATATCGCTATTATGGCATCGGTCACGCTCGCTGCAATAAAGGTGGGCGGAATTATTCTGAATCTCTCTCCTGTACAGGTCATACTCATAGCCGGCGGGGTGACGGTTGTTTATAGCTCGCTCGGCGGTTTGCTCGGTGTCGTTATTACTGATTTTATTCTTTTTATTGCTGCGATGATCGGGTCGGTGTTTGCTGCGATATATGCAATCAATCATCCCAGTGTGGGCAGTTTATCGAATCTATTGTCACACCCCGCTGTAAGCGATAAACTATCGCTGCTGCCTGATTTCAGTAATTTGGAAGCAGCAGCCATCGTATTTATTATCCCGCTTACTGTTCAGTGGTGGAGTGTCTGGTACCCGGGGGCAGAACCAGGTGGCGGCGGTTATGTGGCACAGCGAATGTTAGCGGCCAAAGATGAAAAGAACGCAATGGCGGCAACATTATTTTTTAACTTTGCTCATTATGCCCTCAGACCCTGGCCGTGGATTATTGTTGCACTCTGTTCAATAATAGTATTTCCTGATCTCGAATCTATCAAAGCTGCATTTCCGGGTGTTGATCCACGTATCATTGGTCACGATATGGCATATCCGGCTATGCTGACCTTCCTACCCGCCGGATTAATCGGATTGGTGTTTGCATCACTCATTGCAGCATATATGTCGACTATGTCGACGAGTTTGAATTTAGGATCTTCATACATTGTGAATGATTTTTACAAAAGATTTCTGAAGTCAGACGCTTCAGAGAAAGAACTCGTATTTGTGGCCAGAATCTCAACGGTTCTGATGATGGTACTTGCAAGCAGTTTAGCATTATTTATGCAAAGTGCATTGAATGCATTCAATATCTTATTGCAGATCGGAGCAGGTACGGGGCTGCTGTTTATTCTCCGCTGGTTTTGGTATCGTATTAACCCATTCAGCGAATTAACGGCGATGATTGTATCTTTTTTAGTCGCTCTTTCATTTTTGTTGATCAGTAATTATCACGATTCACAGATTCAGGTATTGGTGGCGATGGGGTATGACCATGCAGCTGCATTAGAACAGGTCAGACCGTTTAAGACATATGAGCAGCTCATCATCGGTGTTACCATAACGACTATTTCTTGGATAACGGTTACCTTGCTGACGAAACCTTCAAACTACAAAACATTGGAAGAATTTTATCGCCGCATCAAACCAGGTGCGTTAGGATGGAGGGAAATTATTACATACGCAGAACAGCAAGGCAGACCAATAAATATTCAGGATCAGAAATCAGATCTTCCCTATGGCCTTCTCGGTATGATATTGGGCTGCATTGCGGTGTATAGTTTGTTGTTTGCGACCGGATACTGGATTTACGGCGATATACTCCCCGGTATGTTTTTCTCGCTATCTGGAATCGTATCTGCTATAGCACTTTTTAAAGTATGGAATAAAATGAATCCGATTTTATCATAGGATGGGTTATTATGAATCAGATATATTTTTCCTTTAAAAATTACTTGTATATAGTCGTCACTGTCTGTATCAGTATCATCATCTGCAATGGATCCGTTGAGGCAGAAATGAACAATGTATGTAATGTCAGAGTTTTTGGGGCGACGGGAACCGGAGAAGTACTGGATACAGATGCAATACAAAGTGCTGTTGACCAATGTGCTAAAGAAGGCGGGGTTGTCTTTTTGCCGGCAGGCACGTATTTGTCGGGTACTATCTTTTTGCAGAGCAACATTACCCTTCATATCGCAGAAGGTGCTACCCTGCTTGGCAGCACCGATCCGTCTGATTATCCTGATACGATAGCGAGCATCCCATCATATAATGATGATTTTTTCGTCCAGAGTTTGATTTATGGTGAAAAACTCCAAAACATTACAATAACAGGCCGCGGCACGATCGACGGACAGGGTGAAGCGTTTGTCGTCACAACCCGTGAACATCCAGAGCGGTACCGAAACAGGCCGTTCATCATTCGGATTGTTAATTCAAAAAATATTCTTGTCGAAAATGTAACAATGCGCAATTCTGCGGCATGGATGCAGCACTATTTTGGCTGTGAGGACCTGGTTATCAGGGGAATCACGGTATTCAATCATGCCAATCAAAATAATGATATGATAAACATTGACGGCTGCAGAAACGTCGTGATTACCGAGGTGCTCGGTGACACCGACGATGATGGCATCACTTTAAAAAGCACATCAGGATTGATTACCGAGAATGTAACAATCTCAAACTCAGTGATAAGTAGCCATGTAAACGCAATAAAAATGGGTACCGAAACACATGGAGGATTCAGAAATATCACGATTTCAAATGTTGTAATAAAACCATCTTCGGTTGAAGAAACAATCTATGGGGTGCACAAAGGAACAGGTGGCATATCATTGATGATCGTTGATGGAGGTATTCTCGATGGAGTTACTATTTCGAACGTGCTTATCGATGGTCCGCTCGTACCGCTATATATTCGGCTTGGAGACCGGGCGAGAAAATACCGGCCCGGTATGGATAGACCGCCGGTCGGGCAGGTGAGAAATATAAATATCAGTAATGTGGTAGCAACAAATATTGGTGATTATGGTGCTTCGATCACTGGGATTCCCGGCCATTATGTTGAGAATGTTTCATTGAACAATATTCGCATCTATTATGCCGGCGGGGGAACCCATGAGGACGCAGAACGTGACGTTCCAGAAATGGAGGATAGTTATCCCGAAGGAACAAAATTCGGTCAACTCCCGGCGTACGGTCTCTATATCCGTCATGCGATAGGCATTTCTTTAAATAATGTTGAATTCTCATACGAAAAAACCGATGAACGGCCCGCCTTAGTTGCTGATAATGTTGAAAACCTCAACGTGTATGGTTTTCGGGCAAAAGGCGAATCAAATCTGGATGGAATTGTTCGATTGCATAATGTTCGGGATGGTTATTTATTTTCATCCCGTTCGCTAAAGCCGGTAAAATCATTTGCCAATATTTCCGGCCGCGATACACGACAGATCAATATATTCGAATTACCCGCCGGTTTATATCAAAACACGTTTAGTGCCACTGATGATGTTATGAGAAATGAGATTATCATTAAATAATTATAACCTATAATAAGTATTTGCTGAGAGCACTGTATGTACGGACTTAGTATATTAGATATTATTGTTATTATTCTTTTTTTTATGATGCTTGGTGGTGTCGGTATCTGGTCATACCGGGCAATTAATACGACTGGTGATTATTTTATGGGTAATCGCAGATTCGGAAAGGTGTTTATGATTGCCCATGCGCTGGGAACGGGTACCCATAGTGATCAACCGGTAGCGGTAGCAGGTGCAAGTTATCAGATCGGGTTAGCCGGCATCTGGTATCAATGGCTTTGGATGTTTATTACCCCATTTTTCTGGCTTATTGCACCCATTTACCGGAGATTGCGGTTTGTAACTACAGGTGATTTTTTCGAGGAACGATATGGTAGAAGTCTCGGTGCTTTTTATGCTGTTGTCGGATTGTTATACTTCTCAATTAATACCGGATTGATGCTAAAGGGAACCGGTGTAACGATTGAGGCTATAACCTTGGGGCAGTTACCAACCGATGTGGTAATTGTAATACTCACATTGCTATTTATATCTTACAGCATTCTGGGCGGTTTGATTGCAGCTGTTATTACAGATTTTATACAGGGAGTTTTTATCTTAGTCCTTTCTTTTTTGCTCATTCCATTCGCACTAAATGCTATCGGAGGAATGAGCGAGGTACATGCTCAGCTTCCACCTGAAATGTTTAGTTTCGTGGCTGCGTATGAAGTCACTTTATTTTTTATAATTATGATAATGTTAAATGGTCTCGTGGGAATTGTTGTGCAGCCGCATCATATGGCCATCGGTGGAGCCGGCAAAACAGAGATCAGTTGCCGGACTGGTTGGACGTATGGAAATTTTATTAAACGTGTTGCAACCCTCGGCTGGGCATTTGTTGGAATTTTCGCAGCAGTTCTTTATCCCGGTTTAACTTCGGAAACACGTGAACTCGCTTTTGGAATGGCAGTGACAAATTTACTTCCTGCCGGATTAGTTGGATTAATGATAGCCGCAATGGCTGCCGGGGTTATGTCAACGTGTGATGCGTTTATGGTTGGAGGTTCAGCCCTATTCACGCGAAATTTTTACCAAAAATATTATAAAAAAAATAAAAGTGATGCTCACTATTTAATAGTTGGTCGCATTTCATCTTTACTTGTTGTCATTGGAGGCGTAGGATTTGCTTTCTATATAGATACCGTAGTGCAGGGAATTGAAATATTGTGGCGGCTTACTGCTTTTCTCGGCATCGGTTTTTGGATGGCAATATTTTGGCGTCGGGCGAATCGATATGGTGTCTGGGCAAGTGTGATTGTAACTTTATCAATAACACTTGTGACGGGTAGTACTTTTAGTTGGGGATTAGGATGGGGGGTTGCGCAGCAAATTCTTGTGTATTTGCCGGCAGGATTTTTAACCTTTATTGTAGTAAGTATAATAACAAAACCGGAGCCGGAAGCAAAGCTCAATAAATTTTATACGCTTTTACATACACCGGTTGGTGAAGAACATAAATTGGTTGAAGCTGGTATTACCGATGTGTTGATTGGTGAATCAGAAGGTCGAAAAGTTAAAGACAAGGATAAATCGCTTGAAGAACAGGGGCATGGATTACTTTTGGTTGATTTGTTATCACTGCGTAAGAAATTCAGTTTTGAAAGATATAAAATCGATATTATCGGATTTATAGCTGCACTTTTCATGATCCTGTTAATTTTTGCTATAGGGTGGTTGTCGGCTCGAATCGGAACTTTTTAAAATATATAACAACTTAATAAATAAATATATGTAAGGGAGGACCATACTCATGACAAACTATAAATTTCTCGACGCCCCATATCACGTGAGTGATGAACATAAAGAAGCATACCGACGTGACGGATGTATTCTTGTAAAAAATATTCTGAGGCAATCCGAGGTGGAGCAGTTCCGTATGTATATAGAGCGTGCAGTGGAAAAGCATTTTGAGGAGCGGAAGAAACTGCAGAAAGAGGAAGTGGTCGATGATTATAATGCTTATTTTACACAGGTCACCAATCTGTGGGAGAAGGATGAAATGGTGAAGAAATTTGTGTTTGCGAAACGATTTGCGAAAATCGCGGCTGATCTGATGGGCGTAACCGGTGTTCGATTGTACCACGATCAAGCTTTGTTTAAAGAACCGGGAGGATTGCCGACACCTTGGCATCAAGATCAATATTATTGGCCTTTAGATACTAATAATACCATTACAATGTGGATGCCACTTGTTGATGTAAGTAAAGAAATGGGGGCATTAAAATTTGCATTAAATTCTCAAAAGGATGGCCCGGTCGGTGATATCGCGATATCATCAGAATCTAATGAATTTTATGAGAACCATATAAAAGAAAAATGCTATGATGTAGTTGACAATGAACTTAAGGCGGGAGATGCTACTTTTCATGGTGGATGGACTATCCATGCAGCCTCAGCTAATAATAGCAATAATAGACGCGAAGTTATGACAATAATATATTACGCAGATGGTGCGCGTGTTGTTGAACCTACAAATAAACAGAGACGCGTTGATATGGAAACATTCCATCCGGGGTTAAAACCGGGGGAAGTTGCCGCATCGTCGCTTAACCCATTACTATTTTCCGTATGATGAATTCGAAAGAGAGAATGAAATTGGCAATGGCGTTATCCGAGCCGGATCGGGTACCTGTTATGTGTCAACTTGCCATCGGCCATTATTTTATTTATTCAGGAGTAGATCCGTTGGATATATGGTTTACATCTGAAGGTTTTGCCGACGCTTTGATAAAGCTTCGGAAAAGATACGAATTTGACGGTATTTTAATTAATCTTCCCGGAAGGAATCCTGAATATAAGAAATATATTAATACTATCGAAGATAACGATAATGGGAAAATAATTCATTGGAAGAATGGCGGATATACAATTTTCCCGGCTGATGATTTACCTTCGTACCAACATTCAATGGATTATAAAAATACGACTTCTTTGGATGATATAGAACCGGATATGTTGTATTATATTGAACCCTACGATATTACAGGAATCTCATATCCGTATAGATGGGGTTTTGAGGAAGAGTTACGTTCTTTTGATGATTTTTTTCCAGATTATCATGTCAATACAATACGGTCTGTTAAACAAGCTGTGGGTAAGGATATATCAATACACGCTGAGATATTTTCACCATGGTCTCAATTGTTGGAATTGCTTGGCTATGAAAATATCCTGATGGCTATCATGGATGATCCCGGAAAGATCAAAGCGTGTCTCGAACGACTTTCAGATGGCGCAGCCGATTTAGCTAAACGACAAGCAGCTGAAAATATTGATGCAATTCTTATTTCTTCCGCTTTTGCAGGAGGTGGATTTATTTCTGCAAATCAATATGATGAATTTATTGTGCCATGTGAAAATAAGGTAATAGAGGAGGTTAAAAAGAAATATTCAATTCCGGTTTATACTCACACATGTGGTAAAATTGGTGATAGATTGGAAAATATGCTCTCAACTGGAACAAATGGAATCGACACTCTTGATCCCCCCCCTTTGGGAAATGTTGAGTTAGTTGAAGCAAAAAAAACTTTATTAGGAAGAGCTTTTATCAAAGGTAATATTGATCCCGTTAATGTAATGCATCAAGGTGACCAAGAAAGTATAACTAAGAATGTAATAGAGACAATTAATATTGGAAAACTAAAAGGAGGATATATATTAAGTACGGCTTGCTCTGTATCCCCGCACACATCACCAGAGAACATTGAATTACTAAGTTCTTTAGCAAAACAATACGGTAAATATTAAACTGAGTAAACAAAACAATGGAATATGGATAAGATGAATTTACTCTATGAATCAATCATCAACGGCGATGCAAAAAAAGCCCGCGAGCTGACCCAGCAAGCACTCAATCACAGAGTCGATCCACAACAAATTGTAAAGGAATATCTCATTCCGGCAATGGATGAGGTTGGCAGACGTTTCGAATGCA
>SLIA01000178.1 GCA_007135935.1 Wenzhouxiangella sp. | reverse complement strand
GCGCTTCCCCTTGAGTCGGAATGCTCACGTACCATCAAGGTACGCTGCGCTTCCGCCTCAAGGCTCATCACCACCCTGAACCGGGAGCTGCACCCGCTAGCTCGTTGCCCATAGCAACATCAAAGGTACACCCTGAGAACCCCGGCCACCGTGCCGGGGTTTTCTTTTTGCGGCGCCGTGCCGGGTTTGAGCGGGAGGATTCGCTGAAGGCCTTGCCACCGCATCGAACTGAAGCGAATCCTCCCGCTCAAGCCCGGCCTCGGAGCCACCACGGTTTGGCTCTTCAAGGCCGGACGCTCGACCATGGTCTTTTGTCGGGGATATTCGAACTTTGGGCACGGGCTGTGGGCTATGCTCTTGGGCTTGTTCCAATCAGCGGGCATTTCATTGTCGGAGTCCACGCAAGCTGAAAGCGGATTTGTCGCGCCGCCGTTCCGCAACAATCCCCGGGGCAGGCCCCGGAAAGTGGGGGTGGAGCTGGAGGTAGCGGGCGTGGCGCCCGAGCAGATGGCCGAGGCGGTCATGGCGGTTGTCGGTGGCCAGGTGGAGCGCAGCAGTCCGTTCGAGAGCAAAGTCACCGATACCGAACTCGGCGATTTCCGGATCGAGCTCGATGCCGATGTACTCAAGAACCGTGGCTATCAAAAACGGCTCGAAGAGATGGGCATCGACATCGGCGAGGGCGAGGTCCGCGACAATCTCGAGCAGGTCATTTCCAGGGTGGCCGGGCTGGTCGTGCCGCTGGAGCTGGTCGGCCCGCCGGTGCCCTGGACACAACTGCCTCGGCTCGATGAAATTCGCAAGAAACTTCATGAAGCCGGGGCGCGCGGCACGCATTCCTCGCCGTTCTACGCTTTCGGCCTGCACCTCAATATCGAGGCATCCAGCCTGGCGGCTGCCAGCATCCTGGCCGTGCTGCGGGCCTTCCTGTTGCGCTACGAATGGCTGATGGAGGCCGAGGACGTCGACTTTTCCCGGCGCATCACCCCCTACGTGCAGCCCTATCCTGAAGACTACGTGAGGTACGTCCTCGATCCTGGCTATCGTCCGGACCGCAAGCGGCTGATCGACGATTTTCTCGCCTTCACCCCCACGCGCAACCGGCCACTGGACCTGTTGCCACTGCTGGCCCACCTCGACGAGGAACGGGTCATGGCCGCGCCCGTTGAGAAAGACCTGATCAAGCCCCGCCCGGCCTGGCACTATCGGCTGCCCAACTGCCTGATCGACGAGCCCGACTGGTCACTGGCCGTGCCCTGGAATCACTGGATGGCCGTGGAGGAACTGGCCAGCCAACCCGCAGCACTCAAGACCGAATGCAGACGCTACCTTGACACGCCCGGCGGCATCAGGCGCTGGCTGGCCGAACGCCTGCAGCGTTTCTGGTCGTGAGCCGACGACCCGTCATCGGCATTACCGGCCCGGACAGGGGCGGTCTTTCGGCCTGGCTGTTCACCGCCCGCGCCGTGCGCCGGGCCGGCGGACGACCGGTGCGCATCCAGCCGCGACAACCGCACCCGATCGACGGACTCGATGGCCTGATCATCGGCGGCGGCGCCGATGTCAGCCCCGGACTGTACGGACAACAGCGCCTGCCCGAGCTCGACGAGCTCAAGGACCGGGGAACGGCTGGCTGGCGTCGGTTTCTCGGCATCGTGCTCTTTCCCCTGATGTTTACCATCCGGCGTTCACTGACCACCAAGACGACAGGTATCAATACCGGCCGCGACGAACTGGAGAAGCAACTGATTACCGCGGCGCTTGAGCGGCAACTGCCGCTGCTGGGGATCTGCCGCGGCATGCAGTTGATCAATGTGGTCGCCGGCGGCAGTCTGTATCAGAATATCGAGGGATTCTACGAGGAGTACCCGGCCATCCGTTCCGTGCTGCCGCGCAAACGCGTCGACGTGATCGAACACACGCGCCTGGCCGAGATCACCGGCCTGGAGGCGCTGCACGTCAATGCCCTGCACTCCCAGGCCATCGACCGCCTCGGCGAGAGGCTGCGCATCTGCGCAGTCGAGGCCAACGGCATCGTCCAGGCCATCGAGTCGAGGGACGAGCACTTCATCGTTGGCGTCCAGTGGCATCCGGAGTATCTGCCGCAACGCGGTAGCCAGCGCGCCCTGTTCCGGTCACTGGTCCATGCTGCCGGCCAGCACGACCACACCCAACGAGCCCAAACATGAAACGCCCGGTCAAGTCCCTATCCATCGACGAACTCGAACAGCGCAGCCGGTTCTTCGCCGAGGCCCGCCGACGATTCCCGGATGCGCCCGATCCATCCGAGCCAGTCTCTGCGCCCGACGAAGAGACCTTGTCGGCCGACCCGCTGATCGCATTGCGTCGTTATCGCCAGCTCGGCTCCTGCCATATCCTGTGGCAGGATCTGGCCGGCCACAACAGCATCGCCGACACCGGCCAGGCCATCTCGAGTCTGGCCAGCCAATGCCTGGAGTGGGCCCTGACGGCTGCCGAAGCGCGCGTTGCCGAACGCTTCGGCGAGCTTGTCGATGACCAAGACCAGCCGCTGCGACTGGCCATCATCGGGTTGGGCAAACTCGGTGGCGACGAACTCAATTTCAACTCCGACATCGACCTGGTCTTCGCGCGCGAGGGCAAGGGGGAAAGCACCGGACCGAAGCGCATCGATGCCAGCGACTGGCTCAAGCGCGCGGCGCACGAGTTGATCGCGCTGGTCGATACCGTGACCGCGCACGGCCGGGTATGGATCGTCGATACCCGGCTCAGACCGTTCGGCGATGCCGGCGCCCTGGTCTGGCCGCTGTCGGCCATGGAACAGTATTTCCTCGGCGAGGGGCGGCCCTGGGAACGCTACGCCTGGCTCAAGGCGGCCCCGGTGGCCGGGGACCGTACGGTTGGCAAAAGCCTCATCGAGGCACTGCAACCGTTCATCTTCCGGCGCTATCTCGACTACGGCATCTTCGAGAGCCTGCGCGAGCTTCATCGCCGCATCGATGCCAACAGCCGCGATCGCGACGACGACATCAAGCGCGGTCCCGGCGGCATCCGTGAAATGGAGTTCCTGGTGCAGAGTCTCCAGATCCTGCGCGGCGGGCGCGACCGGGTCCTGCGCCGGCCCGGATTCCTGCCGGCGCTTGAAGCCTGCATGGAACTGGAGCTGCTGGACACCGACACGGCAGACCGGATTCGCGAGGCCTACGGTTTCATGCGCATACTGGAAAACCGGCTCCAGGCCATGACCGGCCGCCAGGGGCATCGATTGCCCTCCGAGCCTGAACAACGCGAGGACCTGGCCTGGCTGATGGGCGTGTCGAGCTGGCGCGAGCTCGCCGACGAACTCGAACACCACCGCCAGGCCATGCGCAAGCTGTTCGCCGAGCGTTTCCGCGAACCGGACCACCCGGCCGAGCCCGAAGACGGACTGTGGCCGATTGACGAATCGACCAGCGATCGACTGTCGAAAGCCGGCTTCCAGCACCCCGAACAGGCCGCCCAGGCGCTGGAAAAACTGGGCCATTCCCTGGCGCGACGTCCGATCAGCGCCGAGGGACGCCAGCGCCTCGATCGTCTCATGCCGCGCCTGCTCTCCGAAGTCTCCAGCCAGAAACCGCCGGATATTGCGCTCGACGACATACTGTGCCTGATCGAGCGCATCGCGCGACGTTCGGCCTACCTGTCCCTGCTCTACGAACGACCGCAAACCCTCAGACGACTGGTGCGGGTGTTCCGCGCCAGCGACAAGGTGGCCGGCTGGATCACCGAGTCCCCGCAACTGATCGACGACCTGCTCGATCCGGTCCACGGCCTGGACCTGCCTGCCGTGCCGGCCCTCGATGGCAATGACCAGGAAGCCAGCCTGTGGGCGCTGGGCCGCTGGCGCCAGGCCGCTTTCCTGCGCACGGCCCTGGCCGAGCTGGACGAACGCCTCGATGTTCGGGCCGTCGGACGGCAACTGACCGAGGTTGCGGCGGTCATCCTCGACCGGGTACTGGAACTGGTGGCCGGGAACCATTTGCCCCCAGCCGTCATTGCCTACGGCAATCTCGGGGCCGGACAACTCCACTATGGCTCCGATCTCGATCTGGTGTTCCTGCACCGCGAGGGCGAGGCCCCGGTACGTACCGTGCAACGCCTGATCAGCGCCATGCAGATGCCGCTGCCCGGCGGTCGCCTGTTCGAGATCGATACCCGGCTGCGGCCCAACGGGCGAGCCGGCCTGCTGGTCAGCACACTTGAAAGCTTCGCGGAATACCAGGTCAACAAGGCCTGGACCTGGGAACACCAGGCCCTGATCCGGGCCTGCTGGATCGCTGGTGATGCGGACCTGAAAGACGCTTTCGAAAAATCAAGACATCGCGTGCTGACAACCCGCCGGGACGGTGAGCGTGTCGCACGCGATCTGGCCACCATGCGCCAGCGCCAGGCCCGTGAGCGCAAGGAAACCCCGGTTCAGCGTCTGCTCACCGACCTGCAGTTCGTCGCCGAACTCGGGGTGCTGCAGCAGGCCGCCGATCAGCCGGAACTGATCGAGCACCGGGCAACGCCCGACCAGCTCGCCGCACTGGCCGAGAACGGCTGGCTGGATCGCCAGATGGCCACACGCCTCGACGAGACCTGGTCAATGCTGATGCAGCAACGCCATCGCGGCTGGCTGCTGCGCGAATTCCCGCAAGCCGATCTGAACGATGCCGCCGACACCGTTGCCGAGGCCTGGCAACAACACTTCCCTGAAGACGAGCCCTCGTGAAAGCCCGCCCCGGCCTGGCCAGGGATCTGATTGCGCGCCAGCGCGAACTGGCCCGCCTGGTTGAACCGCAGGATCGCCTGGACTGGCCGCCGCGTCTCGTGGCCGGGGTCGATTGCGCCTTCCCTGTCGGCGGCAAGCGAACACGCGCTGCGGCCGTGCTGTTTCGTTTCCCGGAACTGGAGTGCGTGGCCGAGGCCGTCAGCGAACTCGATACCACCCTGCCCTATATCCCCGGCCTGCTGTCATTCCGGGAACTGCCGGCGATTGTCCAGGCGCTCGAACAGTTGCCGCAAGCGCCCGACGTGGTGCTGTGCGACGGTCAGGGCATGGCCCATCCGCGCCGCTTCGGCGTTGCCTGTCACCTGGGCGTGGAAACCGGCCTGCCCGCCGTGGGCGTGGGCAAGAGCCGACTGTGCGGGCAACATCACACGCCCGGCCTGGAAAAAGGCAGCCGGGAGCCACTGATCGATAACGGGGAAGAAATCGGGAGAGTGGTGCGAACGCGAGCCAACGTGCGACCGGTCTACGTATCGGTCGGCCACCGCGTCAGCCTGACGACGGCTGTAGACTTGGTCCTGTCCTGTACCACCCGGTTTCGACTGCCCGAACCGATTCGGGCAGCCGATCGTCTGGCCGATCAGTCCTCGGCCAGGTGCTCGCGGTAGCCGTCGGCGTCCATCAGCTCGTCGAGCTCGTCGGCATTGTCGAGCCGGACCGAAAACAGCCAGCCGTCGCCATACGGGTCGTTGTTGATGATCTCGGGCGTGTCGGCCAGGGCCTCGTTGACGACCACGATTTCACCACCCACCGGGCAGTAGATATCGGAAGCCGCCTTGACCGATTCGACCACGGCACAGGCATCTCCCTTGCCGAAGGTCGCGCCCTCCTCGGGCAGCTCGACGAATACCAGGTCACCCAGCTGTTCCTGGGCATGGTCGCTGATGCCGACCTTGACCACCCCGTCTTCTTCCTGGCTGACCCACTCGTGACTATCCGCGAAGCGCAGATCTGAAGGTATCTCGCTCATGACCAATCCCTGGAAAGTTTGGGAGATTCTATCAGCAAAGATGGCGCCTGCCGAGCCTGATCAGCGGCGCGGACCCGGTGAGAATTCAGCGCGGCGCTTGCAGGCAGACGCGCCGACGCTGGCGCAGGTTGAGCCAGTGACCGGCGATCAGGAACACGCCGCCCAGCGAGGTGACCAATGCAGCCGCCAGCCCGTGCATGACGGTTGCCTCGAACACGGCCGCGGCCACCACCAGCGTCAACCCGATACCGCCGAGCACCAGCATGCTGCCGTTGCGGTGCATGCGATAACCCAGCGCAAAGGCCAACAGACTGATCGGAACGATCACCATGAGCAGGAACAGATGAAACAGCTCGTCGCCCAAAAATCCCACCGAAACCAAGGGCGTGGCGACCACCAGTACGGGCAGCAACAGGCACTGCGCCAGGCACGCTGCCGAGACACAGATGGCCATGCGGTCCAGCGCGGCACCGTTTTTCGCTTCCTGATTGGACTTGAATACAGCGGCCATTGAGTTCAGTCAGTCGCTCGACAAGAACGATATGATATAACATTTGCGCCGCACTTTCAGCCCGAGTTCCGCCGCTTAACCCGGGGCACTGCATCATGCCCGCTACAATGTCCGGCTGATCGCCCCGAACCCGCCGGCCCATGACGTTGACCCTGCCACCGATCCACCCTGCCCGCATCGAATGGAGCGACGGTACACCGGCCTCGCCGCAATACCGCGATCACTACTACAGCACCGGCCGGGGACTGGAAGAGAGCGAACAGGTCTTCATCGCCGCCAATTTGCTGCCCGAACGCTTCGCAAGGCTCGCAGCCGGCGACCTTTTCGTCATCGGCGAGACCGGCTTCGGCACCGGCCTGAACTGCCTGCTGGCGGCCCGGGCGTTCCGTCGGCACGCAGCGCACGGGGCTCGGTTGCACCTGGTCTCCACCGAACTGCATCCGCTGGCCCCAAACGACCTGGCGCGCGCCCTGGAACAATGGCCCGAGCTCGGCGAGCTGGCAGCCGGCCTGCTGCACGCGTATCCGCCGCCCACCCCCGGCTGCCACCGTCTGTCCCTGGCGCCCGGTATCGAGCTGACATTGCTGCTCGGCGATGCCCACACGCTGCTCGAACACTTCCCGATGCAGGCCGATGCCTGGTTTCTCGACGGCTTCGCTCCGGCGCGCAACGAGGCACTGTGGCAGCCCGGCTTGCTCCGGACCATCGCCAGGCGATCGCGCTCCGGCACCACCGTCGGCACCTTTACCGCCGCCGGGCACGTGCGCCGTGCTCTGGGCGAGGCCGGTTTCGAGGTCGAGCGCAAGCCGGGATTCGGCAACAAGCGTCATCGCGTGGAAGCGCGATTGCCGGGCCAGTGGCAACCGGCCAGTCTGCGTCATGGTCACGCCGTCGTCGCCGGAGCCGGTGTGGCTGGCGCCACCACCGCCCGGGCCCTGGCCGAGCGTGGCTGGCAGGTGAGCATCATCGACCCGGTCTTCGATGGCTCGCAATCCGTACCGAAACACCTGGCCGCCGTTGTTCACACCAGCGCCAGCGCCCACCTTCACCCCCAGAACCGGTTCTACCAGTCCGCATTCGTGCGTGCGCGGCGCTGGTTGCAGCGCATGGACTTTCCCGATGGGTCCGACATGGGCCGGCTCGATGGCGTCATCCAGCACCTGCACGATCCGCGCGTGCGCGACAAGACCCTGGCGGCCATCGACAGCGGCGCCTGGCCGGAGTCGCTGCTGCGTCGGGTCGATGAGCGCAGCGTGTGCTTCGAAGGGGCGGGATACCTGCAGCCGATCGCCTGGATTCGAAAACTGCTGGACCATCCCGCCATCGAACCCCGCGCCGGCCAGCTCCAAAGCATTGCACCCGGTCCGCTAGTCCGCCTGGGTGACGGCCAATCGCTAGACTGCGATGCCGTCATCCTGTGCACCGCCGGTCACACCCTCTCCCTGCCGGGCATGGCCTGGCTGCCGCTGCGCAACGTGCGTGGCCAGGTGACCTTCTGCCGAGCTACCGCCGCCTCCAGCCGGTGGACCCAAGCGCATTGCCACTCCGGCTATCTCACCCCGGCCAAAGACGGCGTCCACTGCGTCGGTGCGACTTTCGACCGGGAGCGCAGCGAGCCGGTCATCGACCCGGCCGATGACAGCACCAATCTGGCTGAACTGGAATCCGCGCTCCCAGATCACTGGAGCGATCTGGGCGGCAGCAACATCGAGGTGGTCGGCCGACATGCCGGTGCGCGTTGCCAGTCCGCCGACACCCTGCCTCTGGTCGGCCCCCTGCCCGACCCACGCCACAATCCCCACCGGCTGGTCCACGGCGTCTGGCTCAATATCGCCCACGGCTCGCGCGGCCTCACCCATACACCGCTGTGTGCCGATCGGATCGCCGACCAGCTCAGTGGTCAGCCACTACCCGTCGATACCGGCATCGCCGACGCCTTGCACCCGGAACGCTTCATCCTGCGCCGGCGGCGCAGGGACCCAGACTGGCTCCCTGACACTGCCGGATGAGCGCATTCATTTCCGGGGCGGCTTCTCGGAAACGTACAGCATGATCGTGCCCTTGACGACCACGGTGTCGTCGGCACGGTAAGCGGTCACCTGCACCGGCAGATCACCCGGCTGCCAATCCTCGGCCCGGGTCTTGGCCGTCACGCGAATGTCGGAATCGGCCTTGGCGGTGTACTCGACTTCCATGCCACGCGGAATCCAGCGCAGATGCTTCGGGATCGTCGCCTCGGCCAGCCCACCCATGGCCATCTCCAGCGCATTGCAGATGGCGATGACATGGACGGTGCCGATGTGGTTCTCCACCTTGCGGCGCTTGGCGAAGCGCACTTCGCAAAAATTGGGCCGCAGTTCGGTCACGCGAGGGCCGATGGTGGCGAAGTAAGGCGCCTTGCGCGCGAACAGGCGTGAAAACAGAGTCTTCCCGAAAGGCCAGCGCTGGCAACGGCGGTAGAGGTCGATCAGGTAATTGGATTCGCTCATGGTGTCGTGGCGTCCTGGGGGTCATATGGCTCCATACGCTGCAGTATAGCGATGGCGACACCGGG